>JAGPIS010000004.1 GCA_018054835.1 Breznakibacter sp.
CTTTGCAGATGTTGGAGAAAGCAGTTGTTCGATATACCCCATTCAACAATAAATTTGGTGCTGTCATGATGGCTGTGGCCTTTATTGGTGGCGGTTTGTATTTCCGTTCACCCACGGGGGAAAGTCCTTTGGGGATTTTGATAACCTTTGGGATTGCTCTTTTTTTGGCCATGTGTGTTGGTTTGTTGGTTTGGTGGAAAAAATACAAACCATTGCGCGATGATGCCCTGGAGATTATTAAAAAGATCAAGGAGGATTTGTGATCATTGTTAAAATGGCAACCCAACATTGAAATAAAACCGGGCTTTACTGTCGTAGTTGTTCAAGCCAAAGCCGAACGATACGGGGCCTATTATGGAGTTGGCAGCCAAACTTATGCCATAACCAAATAGCCACTCTTTTTCCAAGTAAGAGATGGGATCGGGGATGAATTGATTGTGGAGTCTGGCGTTGTATATCCCGTTCCATGTGAAGTTGATATAGATTGATTTCAGCGGGTTGAATCGCAAGTTGGTTTGTGCATAGACGTAGTTTTCCACCAATTGTTCACGGTAGTGAAGACCCACAAAAGGTAGGTCGCGTAAACGGGTCACCATGTTGTCGCCACCAATAAAATAGAGTGATGATAAAGGAGGATGGTTGATAAAGTAATTGGCTGAGGCTGATATTGCCAGATTTAGTTTTTTGTTTAGGTCGAAGTGTTGTTTCGATTGGGCAAATATGGCAATGTACCGTTTATCAGCTCCATACAGGAATTGATCAACCAGGCTTTTGGAAGGGGCGCTTCCTTTGTAAACTTCATGAGTCCAAAAGTTGGCTGTGCCTATTATCTCCATCTTCAGACCTTTTGATGGGAAGTATCTTCGGTCGAGGGTGTTGTGGAATATTGGGAACACTAGTTTCGACTGGTTGAAGCCAAATTTTCGCACACCATTGTCGAAGAACTCGGGAAAGCCTGTGTCCGATAGCAGTGCATGCCTCTCAATGATGACGCCGGGAGCAAAGAGTATGCTCGTGTTGGGCGAGTAGTTCAGATTGAAGCCTGCATGTGTGTAGCGGTAGGCAAATGTGCCATAACGGCCGTTGCCTCGGCGGTAAATGGGGAGTATGGAACGGTTGTACTCCAAATCGATGCCCATGCCGAAATCCATCTTCTCGCCGGTATAAGTGAAGAAGTTGGTGTTGATTTGTGGACTTTTGGATGCTTCTGCGGTGATGGATATGCGGCTGTTTTTAATAAAGAGGTTCCTTAATGTGATGTTGCCGATCAACCCAACACCATATACGTTGTTGTAGTCGATGGAGAAAGCCGCGGTTGTCGGATTGGTCTCCACGGTATTCAGCAGCATGATGTAACCATTGTCCTCGTAGGCCAATTCGTACCTTACCTGGTCGAGGAACCGTGTTCCCAATAGTTTACGCAAGCCTTGGTTCACCTGCGTTACGGTTACCGAATCATTGGTTGAAAAGCCCAACTGTGAAACCACAAATTCATGCGATATGTTTTTTAGCCCCGTCGTTCTTATTTCTTTGATTTTAATCTTGTATGGCGCCGCATAATGTTTTACGTGGGGCAAGGGTTCCCTTTGGTATATCGAATCGGCCAATGCTGTCAGTTGCTCAAGATATGATAATGCCTGCCGCATGCCCAAATCGATTATTTTTCCTGCATCAAAGAAACTGGCAGTTGTAAACGGTTTCAGATCAGGCTGTATTAATATGTCGGTGAGGCGGTTGGCTTCCTCCTGCAATAAATTGCTGCCGATGCTTGATGAAGCAATCAGCACTTTATGCATGCTGTTTAGGTTCTCTAGCGTGTAAGTGTCGGTAAAACCCACATTGACGCCAATAATGATGTCGGCTCCCATCTCCTTGCATAATTTCACCGGAAAATTGTCGAGTACACCACCATCCACCAGGTACATGCCATCGGTAATCACTGGCGCAAAAACAGAGGGGATTGACATGCTGGCGCGCATGGCGGTGGCCAAGTTGCCATCCTTGAATATATAGGGTTTCCCTGAAATCAAATCGGCTGCAACACAACGAAATGGAATGGGTAGGTGGTCGAAATCCTTGATGTGAGCCACCGGCCAGGTGAGTTGGGATAGGAATTCAGAAATTTGTTGCCCCTGAATCATCCCTGCTTTCAACCTGACCCCTCCGGTTGTGATATTGAACTCGGTAAGGAACCTGTAGTAATCCTTTTTTTCTTCAGGAACCACATTTTTTAGAGGGATCTGGTCGCTTAGCAATGAATTCCAGTTGGCCGACCGGACAATGCTGTCGAGCTGAGCTGCCGAATAACCGCTGGCGTATAGGCCGCCAATGATGCTTCCCATGCTGGTGCCGGTTATGTAATCGGGCACGATGCCAGCATCCTCCAGTACTTTCAACACCCCCACATGCGCCAATCCTTTTGCTCCTCCGCCACTGAGCACCAGTCCTATTTTGGGGCGGACTGGTTCAATGGTATCCTGCTCCTGGCCTCCCATGTTGAAAGCAAGAAACTGGGATACAATGATTAATATAGCAGGCAGGTACTTCATCTGATCCTTATTTGTTTTCATTGGCCAGATGGAACTCGCTTAATAATCATTGCTAGAAGCATCTATTATATGCTCGTTTCATCTGATCCTTATTTGTTCTTTATCATCACCACACTGCCATAAAGGTCGGGCAAAGAGACAAAACCCTCCGGGATGGTGGTTTCAAATTCATCCACAGCTTTTCGCACCCCTTCCCAATTGTGGTGGTAATCGTGAACCACCACCACCCCACCGGCCGATAATCTTGGATAAAAATAGGCCAGGGCGTCTTTGGTGGATTGGTACAAATCGGCGTCGATGTGCACCAAGGCATAGTTCATTTCCGGTATTTTTGATGTGGTTTCGGGGAAGATCCCTTCGATGACCGTTACTCTCGAGTTGCCTTTGATGTGTTTGAGCACTTGCTCTGGCTTAGTATCGCTGAAATCGACGGTTTGCGGGCGTATGGTGCCGTCGCAATCCTCCTTGATAACCTGTTTGGGCAATCCGGTGAAGCTGTCGAATAGGTATAAGTCGCGGTAAGGTGCCATGTGGTGTAGCAATTTGGCGGTGTCGCCCTTATAGACACCAAGTTCGGCCATGGCGCCTGGAATGTTTTTGTCCTCGATTTGTTTCAATAAATACCAAAGCGCGTAAAATCTGTTTTTATCCTTGAAGGATCGCTCAATTTGGTTGATGGTTTTGGTGAGATTTTTCTTTTTTGTTTCGTCGAGCCATCGGTAGGGCTTAAAGACTTTGTAGGTCCAGAAACTCCAGAAATAGCCAAACAAGCCCCAGGCGGCCGCATTGAAAAGCAGGATGTTGATTAGTTGGTAGGTGTTCATCTGTAAGGTTGGTTTTATACTGCTTAATATAATCAAAAAATGAGGTCTTTATCTGTGTTTATCGCTAATTTTTTGTAAATTTTATCATTGGTTTTTTTCAAATGAAAAAGCTTCTTCTTTTAACTGTTGAAAACTAGCGGGATATGAAAAAAAGGTTGTTTTTAGTGGCATTTTCGGCCTTGATGATTCTTGGTTGGCAGTGCCGCTCCACACAAGGTGGTGGTGAAGGCTTAACGGCCGAAGTGGTTGCCACCGACAGTTTGGAATACGAGTTGTTGGTGATGGATAGTGGTTATGACCGGTTTCTGTTGACGGAGGCGCAGCCAAAGAACTTTTACAGCAACGACTATTACCGTAGCTGGAATATCCGTTATGTGGCCGAATGGAATATGCGATGCAACAATCCTCGTCAGTATGGCTCTTTTTATGTCACCCCCATCGACTACTCTCCGCATGTTGATTATGGCCTTGAATTGAACTACCGGCTTTACAACTATTTTTTGTTTATTGAACGGCAATACCGCATCGTACTTATTCCGCGGGGACGGCTCCGCTAGACTTTGAAAAACCCGCTGCAATAACCGCCCCTGTAATGACTAATAGGGCACCAATATAGGTTAGTGCATCAAAATCGGGGATGGGTATCCATTCAATATTTAGAACCAGCATGATTTCGAGGCATATGAAGGTTATGATGGGGTTGAGTGTGATGATGATGCTGATTTGATTGGCCTCTAAGTACTTAAATGCCTCAGCAAGGGCGCCATAGGCAATTACAGTGTTGATGCACAAGAAGAACATCAAGGGCCAAATCCACCATGGGAACTCCTGCTGGAAGGTGGAGAAGTCGGCCAACGGCGTGAAAAGTACCGCCGGCAGGGTATAGATGAACATGTTGATGTGTTGCGGGGAATGATGCCTCACCAGAAGTTTGCTTAAAAGTGCATACCCGGTCCATGACCAGGCGGCCACAACCAGCCAGACAACCCCTTGGTTGAACGATTCCTTGTTCACCTGGGCGAGGGTGAATTGATGGTAATAAAAGAAAGTGAAGCCAACCAAGGCGGTAAAAAATCCAATCAATCGTATTTTTGTGATCTTCTCCTTGAAAAGGATGAACCCCAAAACTCCTAACGTGACCGCTCCCAGCTGTATCAATATTTGTGCGGTGGCCGGGTCGGAATAATTGACTCCCTGCATGAAACCTATGTAGTTTATCCCAAGTAATAACGAGGCTGCAACCAGTATCAGCGGAGGTTTCCTGAAAATACGAAGGGCAGCCCGATTTTTAACAGCGTAGTAAGCTGTTAACATCAGTGCTGCCGAAGCAAATCGGATCCATACAATCGTATATGAATCAAAAAAAGCCAAGGCCATTTTTAGGCCAATGGCCAGCAAACCCCAAAAAAGAGCTGTAGTCACAGCCAATATCGCTCCCCTGTTTTTCAATGACTGAAATTTCAATGCCTGGTTAAGTCAAACACAGGTAGGGTTGATGATTTTTCCCTGCTGCATTTGGTTGTAAAATTACACCGATTTAAAAAAAATAAACACGACAAATTGAATTGTTTTCAAAAACCTTATATTTGTAAGAAATAATAAATATAACCACAAATATGAAACGTTCCATAAAGAATTACTCACTGGTTTTTGCATCGGCCGGTATGTTATTGTCAGTCATGGCTGGTTGCCAGTGCGATGGAGGTAAAAAAGAGTCCATCGACAAGCAGAAAGTTGAAGCCGGAGTACGTGAATTTGTCTATCCGCTTCCCACTTCTTTCGAAGTGACCGAGTTGTTGAATCGGATTGAAGCTTCCTATATCATTGATTTGAGCAATGCACCCGCAAATGCAGACAAATATCTGACAGAGAAATCAAAAGCCTTGAATCTGGGTGTTTACAGTGCCGATTTGAGTTATGCCAGCACCTATAACCAGCAGCAGTACATTGTTGATTACATGACCGCCTCGCGCAAGCTGGTTGAGTCGTTGGATATGAGTGCTGCCGTGGATCCCGAATTGCCTAAGAAAATTGAGCAGAACGAGAACAATAAAGACGAATTGATCAAGTTGATTACCGAGTCGTTTTATGATACTTACGATTATTTGAACAAGAACGACCGTGCCTCCGTTTCGGTGATGAT
This sequence comes from Breznakibacter sp., assembly GCA_018054835.1. Taxonomy (GTDB): domain Bacteria; phylum Bacteroidota; class Bacteroidia; order Bacteroidales; family Marinilabiliaceae; genus JAGPIS01. The sequence continues at coordinate 5,517 of JAGPIS010000004.1, forward strand.
CATTGCTGGTAGTTTTGTTGAAGGCCTTTATATTGCCACCAACATCTCCGACAATACCTACAACAACAAGGAGATGGTTAAAATTGTGATGACCCAAAAAGATCCCATGATTAAGTTGATGGAGTTGCTTGAGAAATATTCGGCAACCGATTACGTTCGTGAGACCATTGAGGATTTCAAACCATTGCACGCCATCTTTTCAGCTATCCAGGATGGTGGTATCACCGAAGTTCAATTGGAGCAGATAAAATCTGAAATCAAAGATCTTCGTAACAAGATGATCTCGTGATAAATTAATCATCTAAAGAAAAGGGGAGTCAGTTATTGACTCCCCTTTTTTTGTTTAAAAATACCGAAATCTTATCTTTACACCAATAAAACTAAAACTGTATATGAGTGAAATACTACTGGAAGCCTTAATGCAACTATTTGCGCTGCTCACCGATGTTAAAGAGGAACAGGTATCGGGGGAAGCCAGATTGAAGGTTGAGGATTACCTTTCACGGCAATTCAACAGTGAGTACGTAAAGAAGCATCTGGAGCGGTACGACCATTTTTTAGCCAAATTCCATAAAAACACTTATAGCCACGATTCACAGGCCAGGGAGAAACAATCTTCCTATAATATGAACAAACTGTTGACCATTAGTGACCAGCTGAATTCAGAAATGGAACAGGAGGCCAAGGTGCTGTTGATTAGTTTATTGCTTAATTTTATTCAAAAGGCCGATGAAATATCCGAGGACGAGGAACGTTTTGTGGATACCCTTGCCGAGAATATCAAAATTGATCCCAACGATTATTGGAACCAGAAAGTGTTTGCCTTGGGAACGCCCCTCGAGGTGGTTGACAAGTCTAAACTGCTATTGGTCAGCGGTCAGCAACAAAAGCCGCATCCCGATATCAAACACATCTACAACAGCAAGCAGCAGGTGTTTATTTGGGTGCTTCACGTAAAAAGCACCAATAGCTTCCTGTTTAAATACAGTGGTGAGCGAAACTTATACCTTAACGGGCATAAGGTGGAGCAAAACAAGGTTTATCCCATGGAGCCCGGTTCGGTGGTGAAAACCTCGGTTATGCAACCGGTTTATTACGGGAGTATTGCCGAAAAATTTATTGCAAGGCAGGATAAGGGACGGATTGTATATCGAGCCAAGGATATAGAGTATAAATTCTCCGACAACCAAATAGGGATTCATCCGTTCAGTTTCACCGGGCGTTCTGGGCAATTGGTGGCTGTTATGGGTGGCAGCGGGACAGGCAAATCGACGCTGCTGAGCGTGATGAGCGGTTCCTACAAACTCAGTAGTGGTAGCATCACCATCAATGGTTACGATCTGAAGCACGACAAGGAGGCTTTGCAGGGTGTGATCGGTTTTGTGCCTCAGGATGACATGCTGATTGAAGAGCTTACGGTTTACGAAAACCTTTTTTTTAATGCACGCCTAATATTCAGCGATTTAACTCGGCAGGAACAGCATAAGTTGGTGGAGCAAGCGCTTAACGATTTCGATTTGGTGGAGGCGCGCGACTTGGTGGTGGGCAGCCCATTGAATAAGATTTTGAGCGGCGGGCAACGCAAGCGTTTAAACATTGCCTTGGAGCTGATGCGTGAGCCTTCGGTGCTCTTTGTCGATGAGCCAACCTCAGGCCTCTCCTCCATCGACTCCGAAAAAGTTATGATGTTGCTGAAACGCCAGGTGCTCAAGGGGAAACTGGTCATCATCAACATCCACCAACCCAATAGCGATTTGTACAAACTGATCGATAAATTGCTGATTATCGACAAGGGTGGACGCATCATTTACAATGGCAACCCCATGGATGCCATCGTCTATTTCAAACAGGCGGCGCATTATGTCAACCCCGAAGAGCGTGAATGCTATGTGTGCGGCAATGTTAAGACGGAGCAACCCTTGCGCATCATCGAAGCCCGTATGGTCAACCCCTATGGAAAGCTCATCCGTAAGCGCAAAGTTAGTCCCGAGGAGTGGTACAAGCAGTACCACGACCGATTTGAGTCAAAGTTTGAATGGAAGTCGAAGCGCGATACCGAGAAAAAAGAGAAGCTGCCGCCTAACCTCTACTCCATTCCCAACCGCTGGAAGCAGTTCAAAATTTATGCTTACCGCGATGCCCTGAAGAAATTGAAGGATCAGCAGTATGTGTTTATCAACTTGCTGGAAGCCCCCATATTGGCTTTTATATTAGGCTATTTCACTAAGTTTATCAGTGGTTCCGCGGGCGATCCTGACCTGTATGTTTTTGGATTGAACACCAACATTCCTGCCTATCTGTTCATGAGCGTGGTGGTGGCCATTTTTATTGGTCTCAATGTGAGTGCCGAGGAAATTATTAAAGATAGGAAGCTGCTGCAACGAGAGAAATTCCTGAATTTGAGCCGCTCCTCTTATTTGAACAGTAAGATTCTCAACCTGATTTTTGTTTCGGCTCTCCAGTCGCTCACCTTTGTGCTGATAGGGAATTCGATACTCGAAATTAAAGGGCTTTGGATGGGTTATTGGCTGATCCTGTTTTCCACCTATGTTTTTGCCAATATGTTGGGGTTGAATATCAGCAGTGGCCTCAAAACGGTGGTGGCCATCTATGTTATCATCCCTTTGATCCTTGTGCCGCAATTGCTGTTTAGTGGAACGATCGTCAGTTTCGACAAGCTGCATCCCTCCATCTCCAATAAGGAGTATGTGCCTCGCATCGGTGATATGATGATTTCGCGCTGGGCCTACGAGGCTTTGGCGGTGCATCAATATTCCGACAACGAGTTTGAAAAGCATTTCACGGAGATAGAACAACGGCGTAGTGAAGCATCTTATATTACAGCCTCTTGGATTCCGGAACTTCGTAAAATCAACACGCAGTGTCAACAATATCTTCAACAAGGCGATAAAAAAGGCTTGCAGGCATCCTCTAAGTTGTTGTTCAGCGAGATGAATAAGCTCGCCGGCAATCGTTGGAGCAAACTGCCCAAGCTTATCCAGCGATTGATGGTGCCCCATTACAACGACACCACCTATCGTTTTGTCGAGAGCAGTCTGGAACTGATTCGCCAAAAAAACATGGAGGTTTTCAATGTTTACAACAAGAAGCGCGACGAAGTTTACAACCATTTGGTTGAAAAATTGGGCGGTGCTGACCAGGTGGTGGCGTATAAAAAGAAATATGTGAACGACGCATTAAGTGACTGGGCAACCAACCGTAACGATTTCAAACAGTTGGAGGTCTATCCCGATATGATTGTGCGCAAAAAGCAACCTGTTTATTACATCCCACAAAGCAATTGGGGGCGAGCCCATTTTTATGCACCGGTGAAAGTGTTTGCCGGGATCCATATCCCCACGCCATGGTTTAATGCGATCGTTATTTGGATGGCCAGCGGATTGCTCTATTTGAGTTTGTATTTCGACCTGCTCCGACGCATCATCAGGTACTTTGAAACTTTCCGCATACGCCGTATGAACAAACGACTTCAGAAAGTATGGACTTGATGCTGTTGATTGAGCATTACTTATTAATTGCCTATATTTGCCTATTGTAACTTAAAAATATTAACAACATCGATATGACGGAATTAAAAAACCTTATTGAAAGTGTGTGGAACGATCGCTCGTTGCTGGAGAAAAGTGATGTTCAGGATGCGATTCGACGTGTTATCGAACTATTGGACAAGGGGTTTGTGCGTGTGGCTGAGCCTGCCGGAAATGAGTGGCTGGTGAATGAGTGGATCAAGAAAGCCGTTTTGCTCTATTTCCCCATCCAAAAGATGCAAACCATCGAGGTGGGGCCATTTGAGTTTCACGATAAGATTGCCTTGAAGAAAAACTATGCCGACCTGGGCGTGCGTGTGGTGCCCCATGCTATTGCCCGCTATGGCTCTTTCATTCAAAAGGGTGTGATTTTGATGCCTTCGTATGTCAATATAGGCGCTTATGTGGATTCAGGAACCATGGTGGATACTTGGGCTACAGTGGGCAGTTGTGCCCAAATCGGCAAGAATGTGCACTTGAGTGGTGGCGTGGGCATTGGTGGCGTTTTGGAACCTGTGCAGGCTGCTCCTGTGATTATCGAGGACAATGCCTTTATTGGGTCGCGGTGCATTGTGGTGGAAGGATGCCGTGTTGGATCCGAAGCGGTTTTGGGTGCCAACGTTGTTTTGACCGGATCAACAAAAATTATTGATGTTACCGGTTCTGAACCCATTGAATACAAAGGTTATGTTCCCCCCCGCTCAGTGGTGATCCCTGGCAGTTACACCAAAAGCTTCCCCGCCGGCAGCTACCAAGTTCCTGCAGCATTGATTATTGGTCAACGCAAGGAATCAACCGAAAAAAAAACATCGTTGAACAACGCATTGCGCGATTTCGACGTGGCAGTATAATTTGTATGGTAGGCGTCTCAAAAGAGGCTGGATAACCTGTTTTTCCAGCTTTTTTTGATATGCCTTCTTTTTATTATTGATCATCTATGTTCAAGAGTGAGGATTTGAATAAGGCCTTAGAGGTGCTTCGGGCTGGTGGATTGATTCTTTACCCCACCGACACGATTTGGGGTATCGGTTGTGATGCCACCAATGCCGACGCCGTGGCAAAGCTGTACCAGCTTAAACGCCGCGAGGAATGCAAGAGCATGTTGGTGCTGGTGGATGCCCCCATGCGCATCCAAAGCTACATCCGTGAGGTGCCCGATGTGGCTTGGGATTTGATGGAGCTGAGCGATAAACCCCTTACCATCATCTTTGATGGAGCCAAAAACCTGGCAACCAACTTGCTGGCTACCGACGGCAGCATTGGTATCCGCGTTACCGGCGAAAAATTCTCCAAGGAGTTGTGCATGAGGTTCAAACGCCCCATTGTTTCCACTTCAGCCAATATCAGCGGCCATCCATCGCCCAAATATTTTGCTGAAATCGATGGGGAGATTGTTGCTGGTGTCGATTATGTGGTGGAATACCGTCAGGATGATAAAGCGACCCGTGAATCCTCTTCAATTATCAAACTTGGTGCGGGTGGTGTAGTAAAAGTTATCCGTTCTTAAACCTTTTTTATGACTCAAAATACTATTGCTTTTCATCATAAGGTTGAGATCCAAATCCGCTTCAATGATATAGACATGCTTGGGCATGTTAATAATGCCAAGCTACAGGAGTACTTCGATCTGGGGCGCATGGGGTATCTGCAACGCATTTTTGGCCCCAACATGTTTGTTGACGAAGATGCCATTGTGATAGCTTCCATCAAGAGCGATTTCCTTGCCCCGGTGCTTCTCTCCGACCGCATCGAGGTGGTGACAGCCATCTACCACCTTGGCAACAAGAGCCTCAAGATGCTACAGCAGTTGCGCGAGGTGGAGACCGGAAATGTTAAAACTTCGTGCGAAGCGGTGATGGTGGCCATCAACAAAGGTTCAGGCCAGTCTGTGCTGATCCCGGAGCAATGGAAGGTGGTTATACGAGCTTTTGAAAAAACTGAACATCAGTAGGTAATGTAGCTTAAATATAAATAAAACTCCGGTGTTTGTTTTTACCGGAGTTAGTTTCACATTCAACCATTTCTGCTATTTTTTCACCATTTTCCGGATTGTTTTTTGATTGGCAATCTCAATCTCCACCATATAAATTCCGGCCGGGAAGCAGCCTAGGTTGACCTTGGTGGAATAACCTTGAAGTTTTCCCTTTTCGATGGTTTCGCCATCCAATGCCACCACCCGGTATGTGCCGGTGGACTCAATTCCAGAAGATTGAATGGTGAAATAATCCATGGTGGGGTTTGGGTAGAGGCGGATCCAGGCTTTCTCAATGTTTTCAGTTGATGTACTTCCGGCATAGGTCAATACCGTCCTTTGGCTGTTGGCCCATGTCAGGTTCATCCAAATTTGATGGAGCTCCTCTATTGGGTTTCCAACGTTGTCGTAGGTGTAGGTGTTCAAATCTTTTGGCTCCCATTGTGCGGAAATAAAATTCCAACCTGCCTCCAATTGTGTATGTTCCCTGCCATTGGCGTCGTAGGTGTACGAATTCTTGACAAAATTCATCCAATCGGCTCCAGTCCACATCTGTTGTACCACCGACTCCAACTTGGAGTCCGCATAGGTATGGTTGTTACGCATGTAATTCACCCACTCATTGAGGTCAGCATCCCACATTTGGTCGATGGTTTGTTCAATCAATCCACCAGATAGGTAATCATAGGTGGTGCGGGTTGAATTCTCCCAGGATTGTGTTTCTGTTTTCCAGATTTGATTCAGTTCGTTGATTAAATTACCATCGTTGTCATAGGTGAAAATGGTCTTCAGGGAGTTGATCCAGGCATCGCTCAACCATTGGGAAATTATCAAAGTTTCCAATTCGTTGTTGGTATAGGTGGAGTTGCCTTTCAAGGAGTTTTTCCAATCCGTAGAGGGCACGTCCCACACTTTCATGAGGTATTCCAACACCTTTCCCGAAGCATTGTTGGTGAAGTTGATCAAGTAGCCATTTTTCCATATTGTAGAGGGTTTGTCCCACTCTTCCTCTAGCGAGGTGGTTAAATAATCATTGGTGTCGTAGGTGTTGGTGATTCTTGTTACGTCCTGCCACTGGTTATTTTCCCATTCCTGGTTAATCAGGGTAATTGGTTTTTGGGCTGAGATTAAAACAGGGATCAAAAAACAAAAAAGGGTAAACTTTTTTTTCATGGATTTTGAATTTGAACTGTGTGGAGGTAGGTTGTCGCACAAGGTTTTTGGTAACCTTAATTGAGTTGACCCTTGACATGGGGTAGGATGTTATGATCGGAACAAACAACCGAGATCCCGTTTGCATGGGGCGGCGATTCTCCAGCATCAACAGGGATGCCTTGAGAAACGTGGCATCCTTTGTTTTTTTTGGTATATATGGATTGTATTGAAAGTTAGGAAATCCTTTGCTTTTTGTCAAGCAGGAAAGGGTTTTATACCAACCCTCTCGCCTTCAGCTCCAGGTATTTGTTCAGGGTGTCGATGGTCAGTTTTTCGGGGGAGGTCAGTATGGCATGGATGCCGCGTGCTTCCAAAAAGCGCGTGATCAATTGCTTGTCGTAGATGAATTTTTGTGCGATGGTTTTTGTGTAGATCTCTTCCAGGTCGCTGGCCTCGCTGATGGTGAAATTGGCCAGTTCGCTGTTTTCGAAAAATATCACCACCACCAGGTGTTGGCGTGCCAAAGATTGCAAAACCGGTAATTGCCTTCTTAGTGCGTGGATGGTTTCGAAATTGCAGTATATCATCAAAAGGCTCCGCTGAGATATTTTCCTTTTGATGGTGGCGTAGAGGGGATTATAATCACATTCGGCAAAAGTGGTTTGCTGGTTGTATAAGGCCTCCATAATGGTTTGAATGTGGTGGCTCTCCTTACGGGGCGGTATTATTGTTTGTATTTCATCGTTGAAGGTGACCAGACCTGCCTTATCGTGCTTTACAATGGCTATGTTCGACATCACCAGAGCGGTGTTGATGGCATAGTCGAGCAGCGTCATCCCATTGAAAGGCATCTGCATGGTGCGACCCATATCGATCACCGATATCATTTGTTGAGAGCGTTCCTCTTGGTATTGGTTCACCATCAGGTGTGACTTGCGGGCGGTGGCTTTCCAGTTGATGGTGCGGTAATCATCACCCTTGATGTAATCCCTGATCTGGTCAAACTCCATCTGGTGACCTACCTGCCTGATGCGCTTGATGCCTGCTTCCGTTAGTCGGTTGGAGATGGCCATCATCTCATATTTTCGCATCTCCTTAAAGCCCGGATACACTTTCACCATGGCCGCCTGAGCTATGGTTACACGGCGTTGGAAAAAACCTATGGGCGATGAGTAGAACACCAAAAGCCTGCCAAAATGGTATTCCCCCCGTTCCACCGGCCTTACGGCGTAGCTGAGGCTGCTTTCCTCTCTTGGTGCCAATTGTGTTTTGATGGCAAAATCATGTTTTTGAAACTGCACTGGCAGTTCATCAACGATGGTTGTTCGAATGGCAAAATTGATGTTGTTGCGAATGGCTATTTGAACCTGATTGTCGTCGCCATTCGAGAATCGATCGGCCATCCGGCGTGTTCCGGTTACTGGTGTTTTACTTCCCGAAAGCTGGAGAATAATGTCGAGCACCGATAAGGCACAAAACACCACGAATGCCAGTTGCGCAACCACGTCAACAAACGGCACAAAGTTGCCTGCCACCAGTAGGAATACGACTCCCGTGGCTGTCCGTAGGAAACGTTTGTTGAGGAAAAATACGTAATCGGCTATTTTCATCTCTTATCGGGGTATTTCAATGCCATCCACAATTTGTTTGATGATTAGGGCTGGCTTGATGCCTTCCATCTCTTTTTCGGGCGTTAGCATCACCCGGTGCGCAAGTATGGGCTGCACAACGGTTTTGATGTCGTCGGGCGATACAAAATCCCTTCCCTCTATGGCTGCAAAGGCCTTGGAGGCATTGAGTATGGCCAGCGATGCCCTGGGACTGGCGCCGAGGTAGAGGGCATGGTTGTTGCGGGTTTTGTGCACGATCATGGCAATGTAACGCATCAGGTTTTCATCTATCACCACCTGTTTGATAATGCTTTGGTAGTTGATGATTTCTCGTGCCTCCACCGCTTTGCCAATTAGGTCTGTTTCCTTTGAGACCAATCGTTCCGATGCATTTTTGATGATCTGGATCTCTTGTTCCAATCCTGGGTAATCGATCTCTATCTTGAAGAGAAAACGATCCAGCTGGGCTTCGGGCAAACGGTAAGTGCCTTCGTGTTCCACCGGGTTTTGGGTGGCAATCACCATAAATGGGTTTTCCATGGCGCGCGTCACTCCGTCGGTGGTCACTTGGCGCTCCTCCATCACCTCGAAGAGTGCCGACTGGGTTTTTGCGGGAGCCCGGTTGATCTCGTCAATCAGCACGATGTTGGAAAAAATGGGTCCCTGGTTGAATTCAAAGGTGGCTTTGCTGTTGTTGAAGACAGTTGTTCCCAGCACATCCGAGGGCATCAGATCGGGCGTGAATTGGATGCGCGAAAACCCGGTGTTGATAGTTTTTGCCAATAGTTTCGCCATCATGGTTTTGGCTACGCCGGGCACCCCTTCGATGAGGATATGCCCATTCGCCAACAAGGCAGTCAGCATCAAATCGAATGGCTGCTCCTGACCTACAATCACTTTTGCCACTTCGGCTCTTATTTTATATACCGAATGGTTCAACTCGTCGAGTTTGATGCGGTTTTCGTAAGATATTGCTTGTTCCATAGGTGTATTACTTGCAGTTGTTATAGAAAAATTCAATGGTTCGGTTGAAATGAATCAATTCCCCTTCTGTTAGGGTTTTTAGGTTATCAATTTTTTGCCCCATATCCACAATCTGGCGGATGCTTTTTATGGGCAAGCCCGACTTTTCGCACAAGGCAGCCAACTCTTCCTCCTGTCGGCTCGCATCGATGGACAGATGGTATTTTCGCTTGATGAAATCTTTGAAATAGAGGTATTTTTTCATGGCTATGTCGCGGTGATCCCTTCTGGTAAGGTAGAGCCGCCCCATGGTCTTGACAAATTCGAGCGTGCTGTTGACGGGTTTGCTCAGGGTTGGAATGGCCCTTTGGCGTCGCCTGATCTCGAGCATGAGGTAGAGCACCATGATGATCCATAATAGGTACCAGGCCTGCTTCAGCAATGGGTAGTGGTGGATGTACATGATGGGGGATAGCGTTGCCCTATTGACGGTTTTGTGGTATTCATCCCAGTAAGTGTCGGCCAGAGGCAGTTGCGCCAGGCATCCGAAGCCATAGGTGTAGTTCTGGCTCGCTAGCATGTGGTAGTTGCTAAAAACAAGGGGATTGCAGTGGATGTACACGGCACCCTCTCCCACCTGCTTCTTTATATAGACTGGCTGGTTCTTTTCATTGGCCGACAGGACGTCCATACTGTCGCCTTCCAGATAATGGTTGGTGATGTTTTGTTCGAAACGGTAATTCATTCCCGTCGTATCTGCATTTTTTGTTAACGCAAAATTGGCCTTCTGCTGCTTCAGTAAGTGGATGGTGGTGTCGTTAATGATTTGAAACTTTAACGTATCCAGGAGAACTTGCGGTAATGCTTCCGCCGACAGCAGGATGTGGTTGCCATTGCTGGCCTCATTGAGCAACCATTGGCATTGGGCGTTGGTGAGGTTCAACTCGTTGTCGATCAATATCAAATTGTAGCATCCGTTGTGCCCCAGTTCTTTCTTTGGGCTGGTGTAATCGTGGTGTAGGTTGGCTATGTTTCTGCCAGGAAATGCGTTGTGCAGTTCCGCTCTCAGAATGGCGCAGCCAAATGGTCTCTTGTGTCGGAGGCTAAAACTGTACTGCCAGTCTATCGTTTTGGGGGCTATTGACAAGGCGTAGCCAAATACCAACAGGCATAAGGTGATGATGGCAATCAATGCGGCATGCTTTTTCATGGGTTCAATGCCTTTTTAAAGTCGGAATATTGTTGGCTGATGTTCTCGAACAGTGCATCATCAACCATGAAATGGCCGTACCAGCTGTATTCGTAGTGGTATGTCAGCTCCCTGAATTGCTGTAATAATGGATGGTTGCCCATCTCTCGCTGGTAGTCGCGGTTGGTTTTATGGTTGTTCCAATTGATGATTCGGTTTTCATGTAATTGTTTGAGCATCAAAAGGTACCTTATCCTGACAGCCTCGCGGTAGGCTTTATGTTTAACGAGCAGTGCCAACATGCTTTCCAATTCGGGATTGTTGATGTCCGATTCTGCTTTTAAAGGGATGGAAACCAAAGCACTGTTTTTTGAAAAGTAAAAAAGCCCTTTCACCGGTGTGTTGGTGATGATGATGACTAGCCAGATTAGTGCCGCAGCTCCTGCCACGATCAATAGGCCGAGCAACTGGGAACTCCCCAGTCCAACCCGTTTGATCCATTTTAGCAGGAATTCTTTCACGTAATCCCACCAGCTTTTTGGTTTTACTTCCTCCTTATAATTGTAATCCTCCGAAGCATAGTATTTCGACATGGCTTCGGAGGTTGGCACGCGTTGTGTTGAGTCGCTTTCTACTGCCTTGCCTGTTTGAGTTTCAGGAATAAGCGATCCTTTTGCCTGAAGCATTGGGATGAGCAGTAAAACCAGTAAGGTTATTTTAAGGCAGTTATTCATTTTCGCTGTTGATCTTCTCGATGCGGCGCAAGATGGCGTTGTTCTCTTTTTTCTCACGTAAACTGAAAAAATGGAAAGCGCAGGCCAGGATGGTGAGTACATTGAGCCATGCGGTGACAATGGCGGACACGATGGAGAAGGAGATGATGACCGGATTGTTGCCAACTTCCTGTATTGATCCTTCTAGTCCCCTAATGCCCAGAATGACCCCGTAAATTATTGCAGGTATGGACAAGATGCTGGATAGGATCGATTGGATGATGGTGATGACGATGATGATGCCGAATGTTCTCCACCAGTTCGACCGGATCAAGAAAAAGGCGCGCGACCAGCTTTGGCTTATGGATGCCTTTTCAAAAACCAGGATGGGACACATCAGCATGATGACGATGGCCAGCCAGATGCCCGGGATGATCAACATCAGCATGGCAAAGATTAGTGCCAAGCCGCTGATGATATTTAGTCCGATTAGCTTGCCCAAGTTTTGCAGAAAACCATTCCAAACATCGGTATGGCTGAATTGTCCCCTACCCTTTTGGAGGTATTGGTTCATGTATTCCAGGGTGATGCCCAAAATAAAAATGTACGAGATTAGGCTGGCCAACATCAGCCATGGAATCCACACCAATATCTCGCTGTTGTTGCTCACTCCTTGGTTGACGATGTTGGAGAGTACATTGTTGAGATTGCCCTTCATGTAGAAAGATTGGATGGTGCCCAGGATGATGGTGGGCACCGAGGTGTAGAGTGCCAGCACCTTGAGGAGTGGTAGGAACTCTTGCCTTAAAAATTCAAAGGTGGCATTAAGCACATCGCTGAAATCGCGCTCTTTTTCAAATACAATGGTTTTTTCGGTCTGCATATTAATGGTTTTTATTGATGTTCCGGGCAACTCTCCTGGGATAGACGATGAAATACCCGATGATGAATGTGAGTGATAAAATGATGATCATGAGGTTTAATGTGAACGACATTTGGTTGTAGTACCGGGTGATGTAAGATTCTATGAAACCGGCCATCACGAATACGGGCACTAGGCCAATCAACATGATGGTGCCTTCGCGGATGGCCAATTTGAAGGATTCACCTCGGGGCAAGGTGCCTGGGAAAAAAATGTTTTTGCCTAAGGCGATGCCTGCAGCTCCAGCCAATACGATGGCTGATAACTCAAGCGTCCCATGGATCATGATGGCCATGGTGGCTGTGTTGAGCAGCTCTTGTTCGAAAAAGAACGTTTGGAATGCCCCCACCATGATGCCATTGCGGAACAGTTGCCAAATGGTTCCCAACGGGGTGAGGAGGCCAAACAGGAAGACCAGGAAGGAGACATAAATATTGTTCATGGTGATCATTAGGAACATCAACTCTTCATCCATCTTTCCATAAACCCCCATGGGATCGCCCTTTTCAATGTTTTCAAGAGTCATTTGCACGTATTGGTCTCCCAGTATGGCATTGACAAACCCCGAATCTTCGAATACCGACAGGGTTCCCAGTAAACCACTCAACAAAAAGATGCCAAGGGAAATGTATATGTGGCGGCGGTGCTTGTGAAACAAAAGAGGGATCTCTGTTTTATAGAACGATACCAGCCGCGACGATTTCTCCTTCTTGTTTCTGTATATTTCGCGGTGGATTTTAATGGCCAGCTGGTTTAAATACCGGGTGGTCTCCGACTGCTTGTAGAATGTGGTGCTGTAAGCCAAGTCATTGGTGATTTCCATATATAAGTCAGCCAGCTGATCGGGCGGGAGCCCTTTCACATTTTGCAGCTGAGTGGAGATGGATTCCCACTTCTGTTTGTTCCTATTGATAAAAGTAACCTCTTTCACCGACTTGGGTTTAATTCCCGGCTAAATTAATATTTTTTTTTGTATGGTAAATAGTTGGTGGGTTGTTGGTGATTTTCTGACGTGTTTTTTCTTTACGATCGGTTAAAAGTTATAATTTGTCGGCAGCAAAGAGAAATTGCTGCTGTTTGCTTAGGTGGTGAGCATTATAAAACCAATCTCTGAAATGAATCAATCCCTCTGTTAGGGTTACCTTGGGATGATATCCCAACAGATTATTAGCCTTTGATATATCGGCACAGGTTACATTCACATCACCTGGCTGCCAAGGCAGCCTTTCAATGGTTACCTTACGATTTAGGACTTGTTCGATTTGCCCTATAAGCTCGTTCAAAGCCACTGGTACATTATTGCCTAAATTGATGATTTCATAAACCGATTTATTTTGAAGAAGGTATTGTACGGCACTCTCGATTCCAGCAACTATATCGGATACATAAGTGTAGTCTCGCGCCGATGAACCATCGCCATAAACCGGGATTGGTTGGCCTTGTAGGATCTGTTTGAAAAATTTGTGGATGGCCAGATCGGGTCGTTGTCGGGGGCCGTAAACAGTGAACAAACGGAGATTGATGATATCTAAGCCATAGAGGTGATGATAAGTATAATTCATCAATTCACATGACTTCTTTGTGAAGGCATAGGGGGAAATCGGGCTGTTCACGCATAGTTCCTCGTGCCAAGGGTGATGAGGTTCGTTGCCATACACCGAGGAGCTACTGGCATATATCAGTTTGTTAACACCAGCCTCTTTCATTGCGTTCAAAAGTTTGCATGTGGCGCTGATGTTGTGGTCGATATAGGCTTGTGGATCTTCGATGGAGGGGCGCACTCCTGCACGAGCAGCTAGGTGAACTACTGCATTACAGTCTTGAACAGCACGCCGGCAAATCAAGGAATCCATAAGGTCGCCTTCGAGTATCTCGAAATTTGGATGCATAAGTGTTGTTTCCAAATTGCACCTTTTAATCCCCGCATCGTAGAAGGTATCGAAGGAATCTACCCCACGAACTTTCCATCCTGAAGCAAGAAAAACTTCGCAAACATGAGATCCAATAAAGCCGGCAGCTCCGGTAACCAAAATCTGTTTCATTAGCGTCGCTTTTTATGTGCTTGCAAGCATCAAATATAGTCAAAATAGGTGGGGCTTTTTTGTATCCCGCAAAAATCAAGGATGGGATGTTTTATTTTTGAATCATCAAAATGCTTAACTACAGCGACTTTGGTTGATCATTTTTTTACTTAATAAATAATTGATGTGCTGTTCGTAATTTTTCGCCATTATTGTACTGGTGAATTTCTTGGTAATGGTTTGATAAGCATTTTCCCCCAGTTCTTTTCGTAATGCCTGATTGCCTAAATAGATCAAATGGCTGGTCAATTCTTTTTTGTCGTTGTGCGCAAACAGCAAGCCGTTTTTCCTGGTTTCTATCAGTTCTTTTGCTCCGTTGACTGCGCTGCAAATTACTGGTAATTTTGCCATCATAGCTTCTATGATGCTGTTCGACATCCCTTCGTATGCCGAGGGAAGCACGAAAATATCAGAAGATTCGAGTAATGGGTTGATGTCGGATATGAAACCAACCAGTTTGAAATGGAGGCCAATCCCATGGGAGTCGATTTTTTTCTGAAGCTGGTTGCGTTCGCTTCCCTCGCCTGCCACCACAAAGTAGTAATTGTTGTTTTGGGCAATCACCTCTGCGGCTGCATCAATCAATAAGTCAATGTTTTTTTGTTTGGCCAAGCGACAGGTCGTAGTAACTATTATTGGATTGTCTGTTTTCTGGAAATTAAACCAACTTCTTAATTCTAATGGTTGGCATGCTACGGATAATATTTCAGTTCCGTTGTGTATCACTTTCACATAATTGCTGTCCCACCAGCCATAACTGTCGTATTTTTCTTTCAGCGATGCAGTGTTGGTGATGATGGCATCACAAAGTCTTGTGAATGTGAATCGGTATTTCCATGTGTTGTGGATGCGCTCAATGCCTTGTCGGGCAATTAGCAGGGGCTTGTCCTTCCTAGATAATAGACGGTAAAATCCGGCAACTCTGACATCCCGGTTCTGGCAGGCAATTATCACGTCAATCTTAAACTTTTCAACGGCTTTCCCCAGCCCAGCGATCCCTCGGATGGAAAAATCGGTATAAATGGGTATGTTGATGACAGAAAGGTTGCTGGTGTTGGCTTTTTCTTGGATCAAAGAATTCTTACGGCATCCCAAGTAAACGGTATGCCCCAATTGGTGAAGCTCCTTGGCTGCCAGCACCATCCATTTT
Source organism: Breznakibacter sp. (assembly GCA_018054835.1). Classification (GTDB taxonomy): domain Bacteria; phylum Bacteroidota; class Bacteroidia; order Bacteroidales; family Marinilabiliaceae; genus JAGPIS01. The sequence goes on from JAGPIS010000004.1 coordinate 20,820, forward strand.
TCGCCTCCCCCCCATTTTTTTTTGCCTATTGAATTAATAATAAGAATGTTCATCGTTGGATGGTATTGCGATACACTTGCATCATGGATTGTGAAATTGATTTGGCCTCAAATTGGTTGACATGGGCATAACCTGTTGTAATCATCTGTTGCCGCAATGCATCGCTTTTATGTATTTGATTTATGTAGTCTGTTAGTTGATCAGAATTAAAAGGCTCGATATACAACGAGTCTTTCCCTCCTGCTTCCTCGAGACACGATCCTTTCGCCCCAATTACCGGAATTCCTGACGACAGCGCTTCAATTACCGGAATGCCAAATCCCTCGAAAACTGATGGGTAAACGAACATTCGGGCTCCTTGATAAAATACGGGCAACTCTTGGTAACTGATGTTGTGAAGTATTTTGATCCGGTTATCAAGCTGGTGCTCCTGTATGTAGTTTTTAACAACCGTTGTGTAAGATGTTGGCTTCCCAATGGCTACAAAGGTCAGGTCTTGGCTTGCTTTTTTTATCGATTTAGCCAGTGTAAGCAAATTTTTGCGTTCTTCGATACTGCCCACATACAATACATAAGGCTGGTTAATATGGTATTTATCTAAAACTGAAGTAATATCCTCTGGCCCTTGCTGCACTGAAAAAATAGGATCACAGCCCTGGTAAACCACACTGATTTTGTGGTCAGGAATTTTATAGAAGCTAATAATATCCTTTTTTGTTTGTTCACTCACCGCAACGATATGGTCGGCGTTTTGGCATGCTCTCTTGTATTTGTATTGATACAGCATTCGGTCTATGGGGCTGTAAAGTTTTGGGAAACGTTCATAAATCAAATCATGGATGGTCACAACCGATCGACATCTCTTTCCCTTAATGTTCAAGGGCAGTTCATTGCTGAGGCCATGGAAAATATCAATATCATAGTTGTCCTCAGGAATCTGGTAGGTACGCCATAACGATGGCAATCTTTTGGAAATGAATGAATCTGGGTAAATATATTGTATGCGTGGGGATTTTGATATCAGCTCTCTTAGGTGGAGTCTCCCTTCGCGAGGTGAAAATAGAAGGTACTGGTTGTCGGGAAAATGGTTGACTAGCGCATTAACCATATACCGGCTGTAGTTGCCTAGCCCGGTGGCGTTTTGCAACATCCTTTTTGCGTCAAAAGCTATCCTCATGTTTTATTGATATAAAATTCAAAAATAACTGTTTTGTCACACATATCGTCTGTTTTGGTACTTTTTATATTTTGACTAATCAATGCTATGCATTGCTTTTTTTATATATTTGTTTCAAATCTTTTGGCTTTAACAGAGTGTTGTTTTCATCTTGTTTCAATTCAGTAGATTTGGTGAAATTTTATTGTTGTTTTTAATTTTAGTGGTCGCGTGAAAAACGAAAATCCAAGGTTTAGTATTATTACAGTTGTCTATAATTGTGTTGCGAGTATAGAGGAAACCATTAGAAGCGTTATAGATCAGGAATTTAGTAGTTTTGAATATATAATCATAGATGGTGGCTCAACCGATGGAACCTTGGATGTCATTAGGCAATATCAAAGCCATCTTTCATTTTGGCTTTCTGAAAGAGATAATGGAATCTATCATGCTATGAATAAGGGATTGGATTCAGCCAAGGGAGAATGGATTAATTTTCTAAATAGTGGAGATAAATTCGCATCAGCGGGCATCTTGGATCAAGTCTCTTCTGTTATCAACGACAATAATGAAATGGATGTTATTTATGGCGACATATCTGTTTTTAAAAATGGGGTTAAGACCGAGCGCATAGCAGGTAAGCCTGGAAACAAACATCGTATGTATTTTTGTCATCAAAGTGCCTTTGTGAAAACCAATGTCATGAGAACCTTCAGGTTTGATGAATCCTTTCGTTTGTCCTCTGATTTCCTTTTTTTTAAGCAATGTTATTATGCCAAGAATAACTTTCTCAAGATAGAACATGTTTTGGTTTGTTTTGATGTTAACGGACTTTCAAACACGCAACGAATTAAAGGTCTCCTTGAAAATATTGAAATCGTCAAACGGATGGATAAATTTCCTGTCAAATTACTGTTTCTGGCAAGGTTATATTTTGTTGTGTTTTGGAATTTGATGCGACATAAAAATTAACAAGAATTTTGCCTTTATGGATGAGCTTAAAATTTCAGTTGTTATTAACACATACAATGCCTCCGCACACTTGGCCACCGTGATGGATTCTTTGACGAAATTTGATGAAATTGTTGTTTGTGATATGCACAGTTCCGACAACACTATTGACATTGCAAAGGGATACGGTTGCAGAATAGTCTATCAAGAGAAAATGAGTTTTGTTGAGCCTGCCCGAAACTTCGCCATACAAGCCGCTTCCCATAATTGGGTGTTTGTGGTGGATGCCGACGAGATCGTTCCAGATGGTTTAAGAGATTATTTGTACAACTATATATCCGAACACCCCCGATGCGTTGGACTCCACATTCCCCGGTGCAATTACTTCATGGGACGGTTTATGCATGCAGCCTATCCCGATTACATCCTTCGTTTCTTTGACCGTAGGGTCACAACTTGGCCTGAGCAAATTCACCTTCAGCCCAAGATCGAAGGTATAGTTGGTTTCATCCCTTCCAAAAGAAAGGATTTGGCCTTTATCCACCTTCAAAGCCAGTCGGTTTCCGACTTTTTTTCTAAAACCAACTTGTACTCTTCTGCTGAAATTGAAAAACGGAAAAAGGGGTTTAAAACAATCAGTTTCCTTTATGCCCCTTTTGTGCGATTTTTCAAGGCTTATATTATCAAGGGTGGTTTTAAGGATGGTGTGCCGGGATTGATTTATGCAACGACTAGTGCTATATATAAGTTTATGACTTTGGCTAAACTGTATGAGGCCAAGCAAGGGGAAAACAGTGCTACCCACTAGGATCATTCACTATTATTAAAGATCTCGGAGACACGAAGGACTGCGATGATTGATTATGCAATTATGTGAGTTGAGTTTGATTAATTTGGTATTTGTCTATGCCATTTAAGCATTTAAGTAATTTTTTCTGTTTGGCCAGTTGTGCTATATATTCATTTCTAAAAGTCCGGGCTTTACAGTTCTCATGGTGATGGAGATGATATTGTATTGCTCCAAATTTTAAGTTTAGGCGAGAAAGGCCATAATTTAAAAGCCTTGTTTCAAGCTCCTTGTCTTCGCTGCCCCATCCAATGAAATCCTCGTTATATCCGTTTACTGCGATAAAATCCTTTTTCCAGAAGGCCATGTTGCAACCTTTAATGTTTTTATAGCTTAAACTGCTGATGCTACGCAGTGACAAGAATTTCATCAACCAAAATACACGAAGGGTTTTACAGTTCAAAATTTGCGGATTGTTTCCCTTTTGTGGGGCAAGAAGCATCTGCTCAGTTTGATTATTGTCAAGCATGGCTCTGCTGCCCGCAACGAAACATCCTTGTTTTGCTACCAGCATATGGTCACGAACAAACTTCGGATGCAGGACTGTGTCCCCATCAATCTGAATGATATAATCACCTTTTGCTGAGACTATGGCTTTATTTCTGATTTCCGACAATCGGAATCCCTTGTCTTCGTGCCAAACATGACGGATTGTTATTTTACTGTGGATAATAAACTGATCTACAAGTTCCCGTGTTTCATTTGAAGAGCCATCATCGGCTATAATGATTTCATTGGGCAGGTTTGTTTGGTTTAAAATGCTATTTAAGACTGAATTTAGTGCATCAGGCCGATTGTAAGTTGAAACAACTATTGAAACTTTTAATTCTCTCATCTCTTTAATTCTTGTAGGAGTGTCCTAGGTGAATACCTATTCGTTTGTTTGGCAATTCAATCCTCTTGAAAGCCCAAATATTTGTTCACTCCTGTTTTGATAAAAGATGAAATAATTATTAATGGTTGCGTTACCTGTGAATGTTTTTATAGAAGCGTTATTGCAAATATTTGTTTACTCCATTCTGGCAACGGATGGTTTTGGAATCCCTTGTCTGAGAACATATTTTTTCATTCTTTTTTTCCCTGTCCTTATTGTTTTCCGGATGGTATAGGTGGTACTGAAGGGCTCCAAATTTCAAATTGCAGCGTTTCAGACCTGCTTTGATAAATCGTAGTTCAATCTCCACATCCTCGCTTCCCCATCCTTCAAAATCTTCATTGTATCCATTAATCCTGATAAAATCCTCTTTCCAGAAGGCCATATGGCAGCCTTTAATTTTCTTGAAGCTTTTCTTGCTTACCCGCGGATGTGCCAGCAAATGCATAAGTATTGGAATTCGAATGGCATTTAGGCGATTGTGAACTCCTTGGCTGAAAACGCAAAGTGACCTGCTTGCCATGCAATTTATAATATCAGTCGTCAAATTTTCTGACAACATGGCTCGGCTGCCAGCTGCATAGTAGCCTTTGGTCGCCATTGAAATGTGGTCTTCCACAAATTTGGAATGCAGCATGATGTCGCCATCTATTTGAATTATATAATCTGATTTGGCTAGAGCCATCGCTTTATTTCGGATGGCCGCTAGCCTGAATCCTTTGTCTTCCTGCCATACGTGCGTGATTAGGTTCGGAAACCGTTCCTTGTAGTAGTTGATCAGGTTTTGGGTTTGACTCGTTGAGCCATCATCTGCAATGATAATTTCATCGGGAAACACAGTTTGTATCAGGAGGCTCTCCATCACGATCCTGAGCGCATCCGGGCGGTTATAGGTTGAAACTACTATAGCTGTTTTTATTAGGCTGAGATTTGGCATGAGATTCTTCAAAATACAAGGCTTTATCAACACAGAACCATTCAGTGCTGATTATTGATTATATTTGTGCAAATTTATTCAATTCATTTCAATATTTTATCAATGTATGAAAATAGCTTTTTTTCATTTTTCATTTGATGGTGCAGGAGGAGTTGAACGGTTTCTCTCCGTTTGGGCTAATGAATTTGTTTCAAAAGGTCATGAAGTATATTTTATAAGCATTAACCATTGCGGTCAATTTGTTTATGATCTCAACCCCCAGGTGAAATTAATTGATCTGGGCTTCCCAATGAAAAGGTTGACCATTTTGAAACCTTTATTGATTCGAAAAATCAATAAAGTTATTGGTAAATATGGTATTGATGTTACTATTGCACAAAGCATTAAAGCAAGCTATATTTTAGGTTGGGCTGCGCAAAAGTATCCCATTTGTGCTGTTGGCATGGAGCATTTGGGTTTTGATTGTGAACTTCATGGTTCAAAGCATCGGGCTCTGCGCAAAAAATTCTACCCCTTTTTAAAAGGTTTTGTTACACTCACTCCCGACGATGAACAGTCTTATAGGAGTCTTGGTGTTTCGCAGGTGAACACCATATTCAATCCTGTCATCACACCAGCTCATCACCAGCACCATTCCGATTCCAAAATCCTTTTGGCGATTGGCCGACAGGATCACCAGAAAAATTTTCCTGCTTTACTTAGGGTCTTCAAAAGCCTTAATCGAGCAGATTTGATTCTTAGGATTGTTGGTAAGGATTATGGGACACGGCAGAGTTTGATTGACCAGGCAAAGGTGTTGAATATTGATGAAAAGATTGAGTTCGTTGATTTCCAGGCGGATGTCTCAAATTTTTATTACAGCTCGTCTGTCTTTTTGTTAACATCCATTTATGAAGGATTGCCTTTGGTTTTGATTGAATCCAAAGCCCATGGCTTGCCTTGCATCAGCTATGATTGTCCTACCGGTCCACGGCATATAATCAATGATGGGATCGATGGCTTCTTGGTGCCCATGCACGATGAGTCGTTGATGGCACAAAGAATTTTAGCCTATTTGGACAATCATGGCTTGCAGCAATTGATGAGTCAAGCCGGGGTGGATGATGTTGCCCAGCGGTTTTCAGTGCCGGTTCTATATAAGCAGTGGGAACTATTTTTGCAACAGTTGATTCAGAAGAGGTAGATTCGAAGGTGTTTTTGCATTGATGAACCTATGGGCCATGCAAACGAGTTGTTATGTATTCATAGATAAGTCAATTATTTAGCCTCACTCTTTTGTTTTGTGGTAATTTAATATGATAATGATTAATAAAAAGCCCTTATCGGGCTTTTTTTATTTGTTCTGAGCCTCTGCGCCTCCTACGATTTCTGAGATCTCGGAGGTGATGGCGCCTTGGCGGGCTTTGTTGTAGGCCAGTTGTAGCTCGTTGATCAGGTCGGTGGCATTGTCGGTGGCCTTGTGCATGGCAGTCATGCGGGCACCATGTTCCGAAGCCAACGATTCCAAAACCACTTGGAAAAATGAGGTGTGGATGGCTTTGGGTACCAACATCCTGATCACTTCATCGCGGCCGGGTTCGATGATGAAATCGGAAAAATGGCCGTTTTCAAAATTATTGTTGCGCACCTCGAAGGGCAGGAATTGGAGAACCTTAACTTGCTGGGATGCCGCATTGATGAATTGGTTGTAAATGAAATGAATCTCGCGGTAATCGCCGTCCAAAAAGTGTTTCACCAAAGCCTCCGACAGCATTTCCACTGTTTCCCAGTTGACATCCTGGTAGAGGTCGTTGAAGTGACCTACCACAGGGTAGTGGTGAGCATACAACGCTTTGCCAATCTGCTTGCCGACAGCCATAATGTGGAGGTTGCCGGTTTTTAGGTCGTTTTTATAGGTTGACTCAATCAGCCGTTCGGTTTCTTTGATGACATTGGCGTTGAACGATCCGGCTAGACCCCGGTTCGAGCTGAAGGGAACCAACAATACTTTACCTTTACCCCTCTTCTTGAACCATTCGTAGTTTTCCTCCAGCTCCATATTGATGCCCAGGCTGTTGATGATGTGGTTCAACCTGTTCATATAGGGCCGGATGTGTTCCACGTTGTCCTGGGCTTTCTTGAATTTCGCCGCCGACACCATTTTCATGGCACTGGTAACCTGACGGGTAGTCTTGACCGAATTGATGCGGGTACGTATATCTTTTAAGCTGGCCATGGCATTTATGATTCTATTACTTCAAATTTGCGGCACACATCTTTAGCCAACTCTGTCAATATCTGGCTTGAAGCATCATCCAGGTTGCCCTGTCTGATTTTCTCAAGTACCTCACGATGGCGCAGCTCCAATGTTGCAGTAAATTCTTTTTCGAATTTTTGGACGTTTTCAATGGTGATTTTGCTCAACAACCCCTGGGTTCCGCAATAGATAAGAGCTACCTGATGAGCCACCTCGCAAGGCTCGTATTGGGCCTGTTTTAGTAGTTCAACGTTTTTGCGACCTTTATCCAGAATTGCCATGGTGGCAGGGTCGAGATCCGAACCAAATTTTGAAAAGGCTTCCAGCTCCCGGTATTGTGCCTGGTCAAGTTTAAGTGTTCCAGCCACCTTTTTCATTGATTTTATTTGGGCACTACCCCCAACGCGCGATACGGAAATACCCACGTTGATGGCAGGGCGCACGCCTGAGTTGAATAGGTTGCTTTCCAAAAAGATCTGTCCGTCCGTAATGGAAATCACGTTCGTGGGAATGTAGGCCGACACGTCGCCTGCTTGGGTTTCGATGATTGGCAGTGCTGTCATGGAGCCCCCGCCCCTCACCATATGGCGGATGGAATCGGGCAGGTCATTCATCTCACGGGCAATGGTGTCGGAATCGATGACACGAGCAGCCCTCTCCAGAAGTCTGGAGTGTAGGAAGAAGATGTCGCCTGGGTACGCCTCGCGGCCCGGTGGACGGCGCAGCAAAAGACTCACTTCTCGGTAAGCCACCGCTTGCTTTGAGAGGTCGTCGAACACCAAAAGTGCTGAGCGACCTGTGTCGCGGAAAAACTCACCAATGGCAGCCCCCGCAAAAGGAGCATAGAATTGCAGTGCTGCCGGGTCGGCAGCCGATGCCGACACCACGCAGGTGTAGGTCATGGCGCCATGCTTTTCAAGTGTGTTCACAATTTGAGCCACCGTGCTGGCCTTTTGCCCGATGGCTACATAAATGCAATAGACCGGTGAGCCTTGTTCGTAGAAGCTTTTCTGGTTCAGGATGGTGTCGATGGCAATGGCGGTCTTTCCGGTCTGGCGGTCGCCAATGATCAACTCACGTTGTCCCCTTCCAATGGGAATCATGGCGTCGATGGCCTTGATGCCGGTCTGCAGTGGTTGCTTCACCGGTTGGCGGTAAATAACTTGTGGAGCTTTCCTTTCGAGGGGCATGTCGTACAGGTCGCCTTTGATGGTTCCTTTTCCGTCGATGGGTACCCCCAGTGGGTTGACGACCCTGCCAATCATCCCCTCCCCTGTTTTGATGGAGGCAATTTTGCCGGTTCGTTTTACCACATCGCCTTCGCGGACGGTGTTGATGCCGCCCATCAGCACGATTCCAACATGGTCTTCTTCGAGGTTGAGCACCACGCCGGTGGCCGATTCAAATTCCACCAGTTCGTTTACCTGAACATTGGTCAGACCATATGCCCGGGCAATGCCATCGCCCACCTGGAGAACTGTGCCTACCTCCTCCATGTTGAGGGATGTTTCGAAGTTTTCCAGTTGTTGCCTGAGCAGTTCAGATACCTCAGAGGCTTTTATATTTTCCATTTAATGTCCTATTAGGAAATTGAATAATTTATTCCGACAATTGCTTTTCGATGCGTTTGAGCTGGCTCCGAATGCTGGTGTCCAACAGTTTATCGTTTATTCGTAATACAGATCCGCCAATCAGATCCGGATTGGTGTTGACGGTGAGGTCAACTTCGCCATCAAGCTTTTGGGCAATCATCTGTTTCAAAAGCAATATTTGACCATCGTTGAGTTTTGTCGCCGTGGTGATATCCACACTGAAGATTTGGTGTTTTTGTTTGTAAATATCTTCATAGATGCGGAGTATGTCGTCCAAAAGCGATTGACGTTGTTGGTCAATGACGAGATACAGGAAATTGAGCGTTCCGGCGTGTATGTGATTGCCGAAAACATCTTTTAGAAAGAGTTTTTTCCCCGACACTTTTATGTTCGGGGAGTTCATGAACTTCATGCCCTGCTTTGATTTTGCCAATTGTTCCCTCACCAGGTGGATATCCTGATAAATTACCTGGTCAATCGATTTTTCGGTGGCGTAATTGTATAAAGCTAAAGCATAGCGGTGTGCGATAATACTCTCGTTCATGGTTAACCCTCTTTAATTGAAATGACTCTCATTGAGATATTTCTCGATGATTTTTTGTTGGTTCCCGTCTTTGGAAAGCTCTTCGGTCAATATTTTTTCAGCAATATTAACCGATAGTTTCGCCACTTGCTTTTTAAGGTCATGGATGGCTTCATCTTTCTCTTTTTCAATTTGTTGACGAGCCATCCTGATAATCTTTTCCGTTTCTGAATGGGCAATTTGCCGAGCCTCACTCAATATCGAATCTTTCAATTCTCGGGCCTCATTCAGCAACTTGTCTCGTTCATGTTTGGCCTCATTGATGATGCGTATCTTGGTCTGCTCGATGTTCTTGAGCTCTTCGGTGGCTTTTTGTGCCGCCAATAGAGCCATTTCTATTTTCTCATCGCGCGATTTGATGGCGCCCAGGATGGGTTTCCATGCAAATTTCGACAAGAAAAACAGCAGCAACAGGAAGGTCAGCCCCGTCCAGATGAGTAGCCCGGGTTCGGGTGATAAAAGATTCATAATAAGTTGTTTTTATTATCCTTTCATTAAGGCTACTACGATGGCAAAGAGTCCGGCTCCTTCAATCAACCCGGCTGAGATGAGCATGGCTGCCTGAATCTTTCCTGAAATTTCAGGCTGGCGTGCCATGGAGTCCAAAGCCGATTTCCCGATGTTCCCAATGCCTATTCCCATTCCAATGACGATTAGGCCTAATCCAACACTTAATAAATTGATACCTTCCATGTTTAAAATTTTTTATGTTTAAAATATTAGTGTTCTTCTTC
>JAGPIS010000233.1 GCA_018054835.1 Breznakibacter sp.
GATTTGCGGATTGTGGAAGTGAAGGCAATTCCCGAGTTGGGCGAGGAGGAGGAGCTGGAATCTGTCCTTTTTGTGGTTCACGACGTTACGGAATTCAAACGTATTGAGCAGGAGGTTAAGGAGAAGAACAAGAAGATTTCGGACAGTATCAACTATGCCCAACGCATTCAAACGGCCATCCTGCCCGATACCGGATTGTTGCAACAGTATTTCCCACGCTCCTTTGTCTTCTATCGTCCCAAGGATGTGGTGAGTGGCGATTTTCCGTGGTTCTTCCATTTTGGAGATGTTTACTATGTGGCTGCGGTTGACTGTACTGGCCATGGTGTGCCAGGTGCCCTGCTCTCGTTTATCGGCTATTTCCTGTTGAATAATATTGTCAATGCCGGGCGCGACTTGGATGCCGCCAAAGTGTTGGACGAACTTCATGCTGCCGTGCGCACCAACCTGCGTCAGGATAAGGATGGCGCCAATGGCCGCGATGGGATGGATTTGGCACTTTGCCGCATCGATACCACCAAGAAGGAGCTTCAGTTTGCCGGGGCTCACCGGCCATTATATTTTGTACGAGATGGCGTACTCACGGAGTATAAAGGATCGCGCAAAGGTATTGGAGGGATTCCTTTGGCCAAGAAACCTGAAAAGGATTTCGAATTGAACACCATACCCTACGAAAGGGGCGACCGCCTGTTTATTTTTTCCGATGGCCTTCCCGATCAAACAGGGGGTGAGGATAAGCGGAAATACCAGGCCAAACGCATCCGCGAAGCCTTGGAGCAGGAGGAGCAAATCTCCATGCAAGCCCTTTCGCGCCATTTCATGCAAGATTTTTACCAGTGGATGGGCGACGAAAAGCAGGTAGATGATGTATTGTTGATAGGAATTGAATTGTAATCAGTATATTTACGACTTAAAGAGATAGAGGAATATGATTAAGATTAAAGAGAGTCAGGGTTTTCTTGAGTTTGCGTATCAGTTGTACCAAACCATGCAGAACAACGAAATCAATCTGGTGTACGAAGGCGTTGTTACTCAAGAAATAACAAAAACATTTACGGCCATGACTGAGAAAAATTTGGCCAAAAGTGAAGAGTCGAACCAGGTGCAGCGGAAGGTCTTTAATGTGATGGTGGAGTGTTTGCAGAATATTAGTAAACATGCTGATTCATTGGTTGAGGAGGATGAAAAACGCGGAATCGTGATGGTGAGTCATGGTGCAGATTGTTACAACATCATCACCGGCAATGTTGTTAAAAATGAAAAAGTGGAGTTTCTTCGTAACGCACTTGAGCATGTCAACAGCCTCGACAAAGATGGCCTGAGCAGTCTGTATAAACAGCAAATCAAAGAGGGGCGCATTTCCGATAAAGGTGGTGCAGGACTTGGGTTTATCGACATCGCAAAAAAAACAGGGAATAAAATTGAATATCAATTTAAAGAACTAAATTCGGAGGTAAGCTTTTTTATTATTACAACTACCATTGATCGTAACTAAAAACTTTTAATTTTAGATATGGAAATTATAAAAATAAAGGGAACAGAAGATACTCCCAGTGTGATTCTTGATAAAGGGCAAAATGTTTTTGAAATCTCAGGACGTTCATTGCCCGAGGATGTAAGCATGTTTTACGAGCCAATCCTCTCTTGGATTGATGAATATGCAGAGGCACCCAATGCGGAGACGGTATTCAATTTCAAACTTGAATATTTCAACACAGCCTCTTCAAAAGTTATTCTCGATATCCTGCTTAAATTTGAGGATATCAACGAAAAAGGCAATAAGGTTGTTGTGAAATGGCACTATCGCGAGGATGAGGAAGATATGCTTGAGGCTGGCGAAGAGTATGCCGACATCGTGGAAATCCCTTTTGAGTATGTGATTTATTGATTTTTATTGTCCTGTATTGTTTAGGATGGAAGGTGAACTATGAGTGAAGAAATTTTAAAGGCACTGATGCAATTGTTTGGCTTGATTGCCAAACAGGATGGTGGCGTTGAATCGAACGAAACCGAATATGTTAAGGGTTTTTTAAAGCAGCAGCTGAATACCGAAGCTGTTGAAGCCTATTTCCAGCTTTTTCTTCATCATGCTTCCGAGAATAAGAACGCGTCCAAAGGGGAGGAAGATGGCAAGGTCCAGCTGACTTCCATGAAGGACTCGGTCAAAATTCTGGCAATCTGCAAAAAAATCAACAAACAGCTTAACCGCGAACAGAAGGTTGTGGTGTTGGTGCGTTTGTACGAACTGGTGAACGCCGACGGTAAGTTTACCGACCAGCGCATGGCCATCATCAACACCGTAGCCGATGTTTTCAAACTCGACCGCAAAGAGGTAGAAGCCATCGAAGCGTTCAACATCCAAACAGATATCGTCAAGGTTGACTTTTCTGATATTCTGATTGTGAACGACCAAAGTTTGTCGCTTCAAAATGCCATGCATCTCCAATCGGGTAAACTCGATGGTTCCATTTTTATCCTTCGGGTGCGAAGCGCCAACCTCTATTTTATTAGGTACATTGGGGCGCAGGACATATTTTTAAATGGCTTGTTGGTCAATCCGGCTCGCATCTATATTTTCTCCAAAGGAAGTTTTGTCAAAATGCCTGTTGGCAAACCCCTTTACTACACCGATGTGGTTTCGCAGTTCATGAGCGACGACTCGGTGCAGCGCATCTCTTACGAGGTGAAAGATGTTTCCTTCCAGTTCAAATCGGGTGGCATCGGACTGCGCAACATCAACCTGTTCGAGTAGCAAGGCAAGTTGGTGGGCATCATGGGTGCCAGTGGTGCCGGTAAAACTACCCTTTTGAATGTCTTGTGCGGAAACGAAACCCCTTCGGGCGGCGAGGTGTTGATC
>JAGPIS010000234.1 GCA_018054835.1 Breznakibacter sp.
TGAACAATCCAAAAAACCGGTTTGACGTCATGGCCGATAAGATGCTGCGCATCTTTGATCCTGCAACCTTTTGCAAGGCTTCACTCATTGTTTTCATCCCATAAAGGAACAACCCCAATGATCCTATTAGCTTGAGTAAATCAAGAAAAGAGTAATCCATTAGTAACTGTGTTGGTTTAATTGCCTTATTTTACGCAACTTACGTTTCTGTTGCGGGTTTAATTTTTCCGTTGATTGCTTTTTCGCAATGGGTCAGTTCTGAATGAATACGCAAAAATGCCATTTTTTTCAAAATATCCAGACCTTAATATTCTTAAAGTTAATAAAATCATTCCAATTCTTCCCTAATAAATTTTCTGGTTCTGATTTCAAAAAGGTTTACAATCCTTATTTTTAGGATAGCTACAAAGTTTTTTTAAACAATGAAGGGGAAGCCACTGGTGTGACTACCCCTTCATTGTTTATGTCGATAGACAAATGCTTAGTCAATTTTTATCTCGGCCAATGCTTCGCTCACGTTGATGATGTAATCGCCAAGCTTTTCGCACTCCTGGAACATATCGTTGAATATGATGCCAGCCTCTACGGTGTAAACACCATTTTTCAAGTTTTCGAGATGTTCAATCTTCAGCTTATCGCGGTATCGGTTGATTTGCGTCTCCAACTGGTTGGCTTTGTCAAGGTTTATGATCTCTTCTTCGGAATTGAGATTTTCCTTCATGATGGTCATGGCTTCATCTACCATGTCGAACATCAGGAATAATTTCTCTAGTATGGCTCCGTCAAAAGTGATTTTGTTATCGCGCATACGGCTGATGGTGCGGGCCAAATTGTAGTTGCTGTCGCCAATGCTCTCCAAGTCACTGATCAGCTTGATCATTGCCCGCGAACGCTCCTTGCCCAAGTCGCTCAGTTTGTCATGGCTGACTTGTGCCAAATAGTTGGCAATTTCCACTTCCACTTTGTCGCTGATATTTTCGTATTTCTCAATGCGTGAGAAAAGCTTGTTGAACTTGGAATCGTTATCTTCCGACATCAGTTTTCGTACGAAACCAAACATTTTTTTGGTATGCTTTGCGAAAAATTGCACCTCATTGCGAGCCTGAATAATGGAGAGTTCGGCTGTTGACAACATGCCTGTGGTGATGAATTTAAGATGGAATTCTTCCTCCTCAGTTTCCTTATTAGGGAGGATTTTGAGTACCATTTTTTCGAATAGAGGTGTGAATCCGATCCATACAATCGAATTAGTGATATTGAACATCGTATGGAATAGTGCCAACGCCATAGGGATGATGGTTATACCCTCTTTGGTGAGGGGGGAGATGCCATTTTGATTGGTAGTTATCAGATCAACCAGGTTGACGAATGGGTAGAAAAGCGCCAGCAACCAGGCAACGCCCAATACGTTGAACAGGACATGCACCAAGGCCGTCCGTCGAGCCGAAATATTTCCTACTGCTGCAGCAATATTGGCAGTTACCGTCGTTCCAATGTTTTCGCCCATAACCATGGCTGCAGCCGCCTCGAATGGGATCCATCCTTCGTTGCACATGACAAAGGTCAAGGCCATGGTGGCGCTGGAAGATTGAATCACAATGGTGAGTATGGTTCCTATGAATAGGAATAGGAAAATTGAACCATATCCCATGTTGGAGTAGTTCTGCAGGAAAGCAAATATTTCGGGTGATGAATTGATGTCGGGCACCGAGCCTTTCAAAAAGTCAAGTCCCATAAACAGCATGGCGAACCCAAGTAAAAATTCTCCCCAGGAGCGGCGGATGTTTTTTTGTGAAAAGATCAATGGCAAACCAATACCAATAAGGGGCAGAGCGTAAGCCGATATGTTGACTTTAAAACCCAGGATGGAAATGATCCAGCCGGTCACTGTTGTTCCTATGTTGGCGCCCATGATCACGCCAATGGACTCGCTGAGGGTCATCAATCCAGCATTGACGAAACTGACAATCATCACGGTGGTGGCACTGGACGACTGGATGATGGAGGTTACTAAGAACCCGGTGAATAATCCCAGAAACCGGTTGGATGTCATGGCCGATAGGATGCTCCGCATCTTTGAACCTGCAACTTTTTGCAGCGCTTCGCTCATCATTTTCATTCCATAAAGGAATAAGCCCAATGACCCTATAAGCCTTAGAAAATCAAGAAAAGAATAATCCATGAGTAATTATTGTTGGTTTTAAATGTCTCATTATCCGCATCTGGATTGATAGATTTTTTCTATTGTCGCTTTGCGCCTTTTATTAGTTCTAAATGAGGACGCAAAAATGCTATTTTTTTTCAAAATATCGGCGACCCAATGTTAACTTAAAGTTAATTCAAACAATCTATTTTTACACCAACCAATCTCATATTGGCCATAAAAAAATAAAAAAGCTGCATTGCGCAGCTTTTAATTATACATAAACATTGCCGGTTTTAATCAGCTTGGGTATATTAAGGAGCTTGATTTTACGGCCGTTCAATTCAATTAATTTGTCGGCTTTGAATTCCGAGAGCAGTCTGATGACCGATTCGGTAGCTGTGCCCACCATATTGGCCAGCTCCTCGCGGGTGAGGGAAATGCGCAAGGTGTTGTCCTCATCCAAATCAAAGGTGTCCATCAACAGCAGAAGCACTTCGGCCAGCCGTTCACGAACCGTTTTTTGGGCAATGTCGGTTAAGAATTTGTTCGATTCTCCCAATTCCTTGCAGGTGAGTTTCATCAAGGCCATGGCAAACTCGCTGTTGGTTTTGATCAGTGAGGTGAGGGCATCACCCGGCAGGTAGCACAGCAGGGCATCGTTGATCACTTTGGTGGTGGTGCAGGCCAACTCATCGCTGA
>JAGPIS010000235.1 GCA_018054835.1 Breznakibacter sp.
CATCTGGACAATGTTGGGAGCCATCACCTTTTTCGGCGAACGGCTGAACCCCCTCCAATGGTTGGGACTGATCGTCACCATTGCATTCTTCATCCTATTCAGCCTTTCGGGCAAGCGGGAAGGCATCACCATCAAGGGCAACAAATGGTTGTGGTTTATCATCCTGGGCACATTAACCGGCGCTGCGAGTGCCCTTTACGACAAATTCCTGATTGCCGGCATCAACCGAATGGCAGTGCAATGCTATTATTCGTTTTATCAAACCTTGATGTTGGTGCCACTCACGCTGATATTCTGGTTCCCTGCCAAGCGCAAAGGCGCAGTGTTCCAATGGCGCTGGAGCATTCCGCTGATCGGCGTTTTCCTGGTGGTTGCCGACTTCCTCTATTTCTATGCCATCAGTTTACCGGGCAGCCTGATTGCCTTGATTTCACCCCTGCGGCGCAGCAATGCCATCGTATCCTTTGCCTTGGCAGCCATATTATTCAAGGAGAAAAACATCTGGCGAAAAGCACTCTTCCTGGCTGGCATCACCGGCGGCATCGCCATTATTATTATTGGCAGTTTGGGTTGATGTGCAGATGTGATGATTTGATGATGTGCTGATTTGAAAATTTGATTAATTGATTAATTGAGTATTCGAGGATGTGAAAAGGGAAAGCCCCTCCCCGTCCCTCCCCAAAGCGGGGCGGGTGCCAAAACAACCAATTTTTTATACTGTAAAAGCCACTTGAACTCACATAACCAATTGGCAACATTGCGTTTACGATATATTAATCAAGACATAAAAGAACTTAGAAACCCGTTAGGAATTTATCCATCGGTTATTCCAACAAAAAACCCGGCAAAACCGGGTTGAAAAATTTTATAATACCGTCAAACCTTTGAGAACAAGCTCAGCAGTAGCGGGATTGGTGGCCAGAGGGACGTTGTGCACATCGCAAATCCGCATCAACATATTGATATCCGGTTCGTGGGGATGCTTGTCCAGTGGATCCCTAAAGAAGAAAACCCCTTGAATCAAACCTTCAGCCACTTGAGAAGCTATTTGCGCATCACCCCCCAGCGGTCCCGACAAAACACGCTCAACCTGCAACCCAGCATCCTGGGCATGTTTCCCGGTGGTGCCAGTGGCAATAATGGAGATATTGGCTGAGTGCAAAACTTTCAAATGCTTATTCAAAAAGGAGACCATTTCGGCCTTTTTGCCGTCGTGGGCAATCACTGCTAATTTCATCATAAAAAATATACATTTAATGGTATAGACATTAACCTATCTAAGTAATGAAAAAGAACTATTGTCAAAATCCCCACCCCCTAACCCCCTAAAGGGGGTACATGCAACAATCAAGTCAAACAGACAGTTGCTAAAAGTCCCCTTTAGGGAAACGAAGTTCGGCGGAGCCAATTTATGGGTAGAATTAAACGAGAATACGACATTATTTCATTCAAAGAACTTAAAGATCAAAAATACACAATAAATACTGGATAATGGCGTCCAGAAGATCAATGTTGTATTAAATAATCTAAAAAAGCAAATCACATTGTTTTGGAACTTTCTTCATAAAAAGATAGTTTTGAGCCAAATTGACATATAGTTCATGGGAAAAACAGAAGATTTCTACGGAACGACAGAACTCCCCAAGGGGATTGTGAAGGTGGAGCTGAACAGGATCGAGGCTTTGGCATTGAAAATTCTGGCTTTTACCGAGACCCCGCTTTCTAAGAATGAGATGAAGCAATTGGTTTGGTTTGTCCTTTCCTACACCCTAGGCCCTAACTCCATCAGGCAGGCGGACTGCGAACAGGCATTGCGGGTTCTGGAATCCATGAAACTGGTTGGTCCTTTGAGTTATGGCCATGGCGTTGATAGACAGATTTGTGAACGTATCAAGCCATTGTTCCGCGAAAACCAGCCATTGATCAGGGCTGCGGCTATGTATTTTTTCCGTGAAAACAACTATAGCAATCGCGATGTTGGCATCCATTTGGCGGTTATGGCACAGGATTTCGACGTTATCGACAAACATCTGTACCTTTCCCACCATTCCCATTATAGGGATGTTGGTACGATTTTGTTTTCGGCACTGCTGAAGGCAGGCGATTTGACTCTGATTAACCCCTGGTTGTCGAAGATGCACCAACAAAAGCGGGATCTATTCCTTTCAACGGCCACCTATATCACCCATTATCCTTATTTCAAGCAGTTGGCGGAAGTTTTTAATGACCCCGCAGCCGATAAATTAAGGGATCTGAAGTACCTCTATGCCTCGTGCGCCCATTTGGTTCTGCCGGTTGAAGAGGTGGAGAAGATTTCAAATAATTGGGGGTTGGAACGCGATAGCCTCTTTTTTTGCACCCTGCTGCGCGGTGATTTTAACCAGGCGATGATCCAGGGCATAGGCTTCCTATCAACTATTCAGGAGCGCGAGGGTCACCGGCGAAAGGAGTTGCCGGGCATATATGGCTTGCTGTACGGACTTTTGTTGATCGCCTCGGGCGACGCCAACCAACTGGCATTGGCGGCAACTTTCATCCGCAATGCCTCCAAAGGGATGCCCCAGTTGGATAATTCCAACCCTTTTAGGAAATTCGCCCAGCTCCTGTTGCTCTACATCGACCAAAAAACGGGGAAGAAGATGGTGTCCGTTGGTGAATTGCACCAGACCTATGATGTAGGGGTGCACGATTACTTGTTGGCTTCGGTGATGAGCTGGTTCGGTAAACCCTACCAAGGTATGGTTTACTTCGAGTATCTGAACGAAAAGGTGGAGCTTGAGTTTAGGGGTGCCGGCTTGCAACCTGCTGGGG
>JAGPIS010000236.1 GCA_018054835.1 Breznakibacter sp.
TTTTTGCCGTGCCCGATCTGGGGAAATGGATCCTGTCATTCCTCATGTTGTTGGGACGATTGGAACTATTCTCTGTATTAATACTATTTTCACCCGACTTTTGGCGGAATAATTAGGAATATTTTTTCTGGAAACGTTAGCGGGCTAAAACTCCAGGATCCCTTTCCCCTGGCGGATGATATCAACCGTTTCGCCGGTGCAATCTACGATGGTGGAGGGTTCGTTGTCACCATAACCGCCATCAATTACCAGGTCGGCTATTTGTGCGAATTTCTCATGGATCAATTCCGGATCGGTGCTGTATTCCAGTATCTCATCGTCGTCCTTCACCGAGGTGGATAGGATGGGGCTGCCAAGCTCCTTCACAATCTCTCGGATGATGCTGTTGGCAGGCACTCGGATCCCGACGGTCTTCTTATTGTTTTTGAATAGTTTGGGTATGTTGTTGTTTGCATTCAATACAAAGGTGAAAGCTCCTGGCAGGTTTTTCTTCATCAGCTTGAATGTGGCATTGCTGATGGGCTTGATGAAGTCGGAGATATGGCTCAAATCGTAACAGATAAAGGAGAGGTGAGCCTTTTTGGTGTTGATACCTTTGAAACGGATTATCTTTTCAACCGCGGCGTGGTTGTCGATGGCGCAGCCCAAACCGTAAATGGTGTCGGTGGGATAGATGACAATACCGCCATGACGCAAACAATCCACCACTTGCTCAATGGCTTTGGGATTTGGATTCTCAGGATAGATTCTAATCAACATAGCTCTTTGTTTAAAATACAAAGGTACAAAAAAAAGCTAAAACATCTGATTTTTAGCTTTTTAGTTTGGGTGTGGTGATGCGCTTACTGGCCAAATACCCTGCGCAACAGATTGTTGACTCGGGCGGCCGGATTGGTGCGTATTTGCTCCTCCTCCAGGGCAATCTTCAGGAACAGCCCGTCGATGGCTTTTTCTGTCAGGTATTGCGATAAATTGGTTTCAACAGGCGTTAGGCTGGCCATCGCACCCAATGGCGATTTGGCCAATTGGTTCCATTTTCCGGTGAGCAAATTCCACGACGATTGTGCCGATAGGTCGCCAACAAGCTTCTGGTCGATGGCGTTCGATATTTTTGGGGCATAAAGTGCCACTAGGTTATTTTTCGTTTTCGTCCGGAAATACTCTGTGGCTGCATTCTTTCCACCGCCCAAAATGGCCATGGCATCGGTAATGGTTATCGTTTTGACCGCCTCTATAAAAATTGGCGCAGCTTCCTTGGCGGCCTCTTCGGCAGCCCGGTTGATGCTGAGCACCACCTTCTCCACCAAGGCATCGCCTCCTGGCAGGCGGCTTATGTTTTTGGTGATCACCTGGGCCTCCTCGGGCAGCAGTATCTTTACTGCCGCATCACCAAAATAGCCATCGGTTGCCGATAATAGTCCCGTGGCGTTTTGCGTGCCGATGGATAGTGCCTCTTTCAATCCCATGGAGACCTCCGCTTCGGTCAACGGAATCGGCAGGTTTAACTGTTTGCTGATGGTTTGCAGTTCGGCACAACTCGATAGCGCAATGGATAGTACTAAAGCCAGATATTTGTTTTTCATTGTAAGAGTTATTCTATTAATTCATTGCGCAAGATAGGAATTTTGTTAGTGCGGTTAAAATTAACGACCATTCGTTTCTTTGTTAGGTTATTGTTTTTTTTATGTTTTGCTTGGTTGTTGTTGGACAGGTGCTTATCAAGTAATAGGTTGAATTTTGTGGGAGACTTTCTTTCTTATGGATAATATTTAATACATATTTGTGGTTGCTAAGAAATAGGTGTTGGTATGGAAAATTGTGATAAATTGCTTTATGACATAACTGTAAACGATAGCGAAATAGCATTTCGTTTGTTGTTTGACAACTATTACCCTTCGTTGTGTCTATTCTGTAAACGTTATATTGATGATTTTGATGTGCGGGAGGATATAGTACAAAATGTTTTTGTTTCAATATGGGAAAATAGGCGGAATATCTTTGTGAATTCATCAGTTAAAAACTATTTAATTACTAGTGCCCGTAACGGATGCTTGAATTATTTAAGACGGAATAATAAGTTGGTTGATACTGATGTTTCAGTGGTTGAGCAGACGCCTCTTTATGGTGATTCTAGCGAAGAGTTGTTTATACTATCGGAATTGGAAGATCTACTGAATGAAGCTTTATCCAAACTTCCACTGGAGTATCAGAGGGTTTATTCTTTGAGTAGAGAAGAGGGGCGCAGCAATAAAGACATCGCGGCAGAAATGGCGATTTCAGAAAAGACAGTTGAACGCTATAAAAGTCGGATTAATCTGCATTTGAAGCATGAACTGCGAGAATATCTCCCTTTGATAATATACTTACTTCATTTAAATTAGTTGATCTTAGTTTTGTAGTGTGTTGGTTGATACCTTTTTAATGTTTTGTGGTTTTTTATTGTGAAAAAATATCGAAAAAAATGTTTTTTTGCTGTCTGTTTTTCTTTTATCCTGTGTCTATATAGTGTTTAATCTGATATAGGTGAAAAGAGAAACTTTTAAAATTTCAGAAACGACCATCGTCAATTATTGTCGAGGGTTATATAAAGGTGCTGATGCTGCTCGAATTGAGGAAGCCATAGCTGCTTCGTCAGATCTTCAAGAACTTGTTCTTCAAATCCGAAAAGTATTGGTTTTGGAACAGGATATTGACGAAGTCAGAAATATAAATATTCAGACCGCCTACGAAAAAGTAAGCAAGCGGATTTTTCAAAAGCATTCTGGTGTCCGCACTATACTCGGATTTGTGA
>JAGPIS010000237.1 GCA_018054835.1 Breznakibacter sp.
GATATCTCTTGTTGAATCGGTAGCTTCTCACGATGGCAAGCGTTTTGTGGTGACTGCCGCCGGCGTCAGCGATGTGCGTGGGGATCTGTTCCGTTTCGCAGTGGCTCATAATCTGACTCTGTTGGGGTTGAACCGTAAGGATAGTCAATTGGAAGATGTGTTCCACCAATTGACCATGCCCGAAGGGTTGAACCCTTAAGGTGCCAGCCGGTCGATTTGCCATTGGTTGTTTGGACTCTTCAGGAAGCAAAAGCGGTCGTGCAGGCGGTTGGGACGTCCCTGCCAAAACTCAAAATAATCGGGCTCCAGAATATAGCCACCCCAGTGCGGTGGCCTGGCGATATCTGGTTTAATGCTTTCCGATGCAGCGGTTTTTCTCATGTTGCGGATCCACTCTTCGGTGATGATGCGGCTTTGGGGTGAAAGCCAAGCGCCAATGCGACTGTTGGCAGGGCGGGCATGGAAATATTCGTCGCTGGTTTGGGCATCCGTTTGGGTAACTGTGCCTCGTATGCGCACCTGCCGTTCCAATTCAGGCCAGAAAAAGGTGAGGGCTGCTTGCGGCTTGTTTTTAAGTTGCTGCCCTTTGCTGCTTTCGTAGTTGGTAAAAAAAACAAAACCCTTTGATGTTGTTTCCTTTAAAAGCACAATTCTGGCATCAGGTTTGCCATGTTGGTCAATGGTCGATAGGCACATGGCAGTGGGTTCCTTCTCCTTGGCTTCAATGGCTTGTTGTAGCCATTGGCTGAATTGGTCGAAGGGGGTCTCATTCAGGTTGGATAGGTTCAATTCCATCCGCCTATACTCGGTTCGGATATGGGCTAGTTCTTGCATAAGTGTGGTTTATGATCTTTCAACAGTAATGGAGATGATTTGTTTGTTTGGAATGCTAAAAAACTCAAAACATGTTTTTAAACCACCTTTTCGAACATCAATTGATATTAAAAAGTCCTACTTTTGTGACGCAAATTTGAAAATATTTAAATCTTAATAAGATGCAATATAGAATTATGACAGCCGAAGAGGCCGCCGAGTATGTGAATCATGGCGACTTGGTAGGCTTTAGTGGTTTTACACCTGCCGGTGCACCCAAAGTGGTTCCCGGAGCTATTGCTGCCAAGGCAAAAGCTGAGCATGCCAAGGGTAACGAGTTTAAAATTGGCGTGGTAACCGGTGCCTCCACCGGCGATTCATTGGATGGTGAGTTGGCACGAGCCAATGCCATTGCTTTCCGCACGCCTTATCAATCCAACAACGACCTAAAGGCTGCCCTGAACAAAGGTGAAGTGCGCTATTTTGACATGCACCTTTCTCAATTGGCCCAGGAACTGCGTTACGGCTTTTTAGGAAAAATTAAAATCGGCGTTATTGAGGCTGCCGATGTAACCCCTAATGGCGAGATTCTTCTCACCTCAGGTGTGGGCATCACTCCTACCATCGCCAAACTGGCCGACAAGCTGATTATTGAGCTGAACCACCGTCATCCCAAGGAACTGCTTGGTTTGCACGATATTTACGAACCTCTTGATCCCCCTTACCGCCGTGAGATTCCAATTTTCTCGGTGCGCGACCGTGCCGGTCAGCCTTACGTGAAAGTTGACCCATCTAAAATTATCGGTATTGTAGAAAACAACATGCCAGACCAAGTTGGTGGTTTTGCGCCGGTGGACGAAACAACCAAGAAAATTGGCGACAATGTGGCCGCATTTTTGGCCAGCCAGATTAAAAATGGCACCATTCCTGCTGAATTCCTTCCAATTCAATCGGGTGTGGGCAATATTGCCAACGCGGTGTTGGGTTCATTGGGTTCCAATATGGATATCCCAACGTTCACCATGTACACCGAGGTGATTCAGGATGCCGTGATTGCCTTGATGAAAGAGGGTCGTATCTCTTTTGCCAGCGGTTGCTCATTGACTGTTACCAAAGAGGTTCTGGATGATATTTATGCCAACCTGGATTTCTTCAAAGACAAACTGGTTCTGCGTCCTCAGGAGCTTTCTAACAACCCCGAAGTGGTGCGCCGTTTGGGCTTGATCACCATCAATACTGCCCTGGAGGCCGACTTGTTTGGTAACATCAACAGCACCCACGTTTTGGGTAACAAGATGATGAATGGTTTGGGCGGTTCAGGTGACTTCACCCGCAATGCCTTTTTCTCGATATTTACTTGTCCATCAACAGCTAAGGGCGGTTGTATCTCAACCATCGTGCCTTCAGTGAGCCACATTGACCATACCGAACACTCGGTGAAGGTGCTGATTACAGAACAAGGCGTGGCCGACTTGAGGGGCAAATCACCCCGTG
The DNA here is from genome assembly GCA_018054835.1 of Breznakibacter sp. GTDB lineage: Bacteria > Bacteroidota > Bacteroidia > Bacteroidales > Marinilabiliaceae > JAGPIS01. The sequence continues at coordinate 2,308 of JAGPIS010000237.1, forward strand.
AAAGGGCATCTGCCATCATCGAAAATTGCGTTCACCCCGAATACAAACAGTTGATGTGGGATTACCTGAAGCTGTCGGGTAAATGCCATACACCCCATGCACTGGCTTCGGCCTTCGATATGCATGTTGAGTTTGCCAAATCGGGCGATATGCGGAATACAAAATGGTGATTAAAATATGAATATATAAAAAAAGGGTTCCGCGCGGAACCCTTTTTTTATGGTTGATGTTTAGTTCTTTCGACCGAAATTGAAAGTCTCTGAAGGTGTTCGTGCTTGATCCATCATCTTGGCCAGCTTCTTCACCAATTTGGGTTGCTGCCCAGCCAGGTTGTTTTGCTCGGCCTCATCCTGGCTCAAATCAAAAAGTTGGATGGCATCGGGCTGCTCCTTGCCGTAATTGAGTTGGATGGCTTTCCAGTTGCCTTGGCGGATGGCTCTTTTGCCGCCCATCTCATGGAACTCCCAATAAAGGTGTTGG
>JAGPIS010000238.1 GCA_018054835.1 Breznakibacter sp.
GGAGTAGCAAATTTTGAGGCCAAAAGAGATGGCCCTTGGGGAAACAGTGCTTCCTTACCCATAAAATTCACTGGGCAGGTATGGCTCTCCTCCATAAATCGGTCACCTTGAAAACAGACACACTCGCCATGGTCAATGGCTTGTTTGATTCTAAGCAACGATTCGAGACTCCCCTCATTGATGGCAATAATCTTATACCCAATATCCGAGGAGTTAACCGTCGCCTTGATCTTCTGATACTCGCCATCAAACATAACCACATTCAGCTTGGTGGCATAATCGCCAAAAAATCTGCCGCCAATTTCCCAACATCCGATGTGCCCTCCAATGATGATGGTAGGACCACTATCAAGCAGGTTTAAAAAATCCTTGTAGTTTTCAAACTCAAACTGGTACTTGCCGGACAACCCGTTAAAAATTGCGATTTTATCGATAATGGTTTGTCCAAAGACATAATAATGGAGATAGAGTTTAATTAATGATTTTAGAATTCCGTAGCCCAAAATACCCCTGTTGTACCGCCAGATAGACTTGGTTGCTTTTGGTGCAAAAGGGATGAAATAGATGACCACCAATGATAAAAATGCGTACGCGGCTCTAATCCCGATCTTGCAGATCAGAAATATAAAGAATCTGTACCCGAATGAACCTCCCCGGGACTTTCCGCTCCAAGCTTTTTTATCCTTTCTCATTCACCTTCCTGATAATCAGGTCATAAAAATCCTGAAATGTTTTGACTCCAACAAAATCAGGTCCCACAAGGGTAACACCAAAATTATTGTCGATTAAAACCACCACATCCACCAAATCGAGGCTGTCCAACTCCAGAGTTTCCATTAAAACGGCCTCTGGTGTAATATCGGCGATATCAGCCTCAAATTCCTCTGCCAACACTTCATTTATCTTAGCAACTATTTCCTGTTCAGTCATCATTATTTTACTTTTTTTATAATTAACGTTGAATTGGTTCCACCAAAGCCGAAAGAGTTTGAAAGGAAGGTATCAAAATCCACATCGACTCTTTTGTTGGGAATATTAAGTTTTGATGTTGCCTCATCGCCCTCCTCGAAATTGACGTTGGGGGCAATAAAGCTATTCTGCATCATAAGGGTGGAATAAATAACCTCGCTGGCACCAGCCATCCACATCTCATGACCCGTCATGGCTTTGGTTGATGCCACATACGGTTTGTGACCATCAAAAACTGAAGCAATGGCCAAGGCTTCATTATAATCGCCTATTGGGGTTGATGTGGCATGGGCATTGATGTAAGCGATATCTTCAATATTGACGTTAGAAGATTGAATGGCCATATTCAACGACCGCCTGGGGCCGTCAACATTTGGCACTGATATATGATCCCCGTTGGACGAAAAGCCATAACCCATAACCTCAGCCACAATGTTCGCACCCCGTTTCACGGCCGAGTCGTAGCTTTCAAGAATCAAGGTCGCAGCACCACCACTGGGCACCAAACCATCCCGGTTCTTATCAAATGGTCGTGACGCAGAAGCAGGATCATCCTCCCGGATGGAGAAAGCGCTAAGCCCGTCAAAGCTTCCAACCGAATAGAGGTTGACTTCCTGGGCGCCGCCACACACAATACAATCCTGAAGTCCGCTTTTTATCAACAAATAAGCCAACCCTATGGAATGCGACCCACTGGCACAGGCACCTGCCACAGTAAAATTGATCCCCCGCAAGTTGAATATCACAGAGAGATTCATGGTCACCGTTGAATTCATCGACTGGAATATATTGCCGGAGCCAACAAGAGCTGTATTCTTTTTGGCTCTGATGATATCCACGCCTTCAATAACCGGCGCGGCACAACTATCGTTGCCATATAAAATTCCCACCTCGCGTTCAGCAAGGAAAGCTTGGTCTATGCCGGCATTTTGGAATGCTTCCAGCGCCGATACATAAGCATAGGCACCTTGTTCGGGCAAGCAAATCCGTTTGCGACGATCCAGGGCACCTTTCAAGTCAGGCTGTTCCAAAATACCGGTTAACGCCGACCGATATCCCATCTCCTTACGGGCGGCATCGTAACCAATACCCGACCTGCCTTCATACAGCGACTGTTTAACCTCATCCAAGCTCTTTCCTATGCACGAGTAAATGCCCATGCCCGTAATGACCACTCTATTGTTCATAATTATAAATCTACTATGTGTACAAGCCGCCGTTTATTGAAATAACTTCGCCGGTAATATACGAAGCCCGGTCGGAAACCAAAAAAGAGACTAGATCGGCAACTTCTTCAGCTTTTCCAAAACGGCCCACAGGGATATATTTTTTCAACTCTATTTCATCCAAATCACCGGTCATATCGGTTGCAATATAACCTGGAGCGACGGCATTCACTGTGACACCTTTCTTCGCAACCTCCTGAGCCAATGCTTTTGTAGCAGCAATCACCCCACCTTTGGCAGCGGAATAATTGACCTGTCCCGGCAATCCTTTTATGCCCGAGAGGGAAACAATATTGACAATTCGGCCAAACCGGCCTACAAGCATTGATTTCAGCAAGGGTTGGGTTACGTTGTAAAAACCATCCAGGCTGGCACCAATTACCTTATTCCAATTACCATACTCCATCCACATCATCAGTGAATCATTGCGTATCCCGGCATTATTAACCAGAACCTCAATATACTGTAACCATTCGCTGAACCCCGTATTTTAACTCCTCCTGCTTGTCTTTAGTTTTGATGGTTTAATTTTAAAGACAAGCGACATGTTCAACGAGAAAAAATTCAAGGCCGTTTATGCCGATTTCTTAA
>JAGPIS010000239.1 GCA_018054835.1 Breznakibacter sp.
TCATCTCAAACACAACCGAAAACGTGAGTTTCTCCTCATCGGGACGCAGCGAACAGATGAAGTTGCTCAACCGTTCGGGCAACATGGGAACCACACGATCGACCAAATAGACCGACGTGGCGCGGTTGTATCCTTCCTGGTCGATGATGGTGCCGGGGGTCACATAATGCGTCACATCGGCAATATGGACACCCACTTCCCAATGGCCATTCTCTAGGCGACGGATGGAGAGAGCATCATCAAAATCCTTGGCATCCACAGGGTCGATGGTGAAGGTGGTGATGTCGCGCATATCGCGCCGTTTGGCCACCTCATCGGGTGTGATGCCGGGTTCAATCTTTTCGGCTTCGCGGGCAATCTCCTCGGGATAGCTGTAAGGCAATCCGAACTCGGCCAGGATGGCATGCATCTCTGTTTGGTTGTCGCCGGCAAATCCAAGCACATCCACAATTTCGCCAATGGGGTTTTTGGCCCGTTCGGGCCAGTCGGTAATGCGGGCCACAGCTTTCTGTCCGTGTTGTGCGCCATTCAGGGCATTCAGGGGGATGTAAATATCATGCCCTCCGGTTGTCCTGGCATCGGTGACCAGAAAGGCCACACTTTTGGATATTTCAACAACGCCAACAAAGGTGTCGCGCTTGCGTTCCACAATCTTCACCACTTCACCCTCGGGCGAGCGCCCTTTCTTCTGTGCAAAAACAGCCACCTCCACTTTGTCGCCATGCAGAGCTTTATTCAGATTCACTTGGGAGACAAAGACATCGGCACTGCCATCGGCCGGCACAATATAGGCCGATCCGGAAGCAGTCATGTCCACCCGCCCGGCAATGTGCGAAGGGGTCACGATCAACCGATATTTTCCGGCGATGCTCTCATTGAGCGTACCTAAAAAAGCCATTTCTGAAAGAACCTCCTGAATCATTATCCTGTCGGCCTTTGTGTTCAGGCCCAAAAGTCCTGCTATTTGCTTATAATTAAATGAACGTCCCGAATGGAAAACAAACAAATCCTGAATCGTACGCATCAGATCCGCTTTCTTGGAACCGGAACCTTTTGATTTCTCTTTTGACATAAAAAACTATTTTAAATATCCTTTAAACCAATACCAACCAAACAATTAGTTCCTGACTCAAAAAATACTATGCAAGTTAACCATTAATTATGTCATTTAGCCATTATTAGTTGTGAAATAAAATTTAAATTGCATAAGTTTTGATACTCTAAGAAAGACTTTGTTGCCAATTGACCAAAAACAGAAAATGAACACAGCACGTCGCCTAAAAAATAACGCCAACCACACATATTTAAGACTCCCTTTCAAAGTCTTTTTCACTTGCCTCCTGTTCCTACTGGCATCACCGCTGCTGTGCCATGGACAAAACGACCTTCAGAAGGAAACCACAACCATCAATAGTACCGACAATGCAGGTTTGAAGCAAGGCCTCTGGCGCAGCAAATCCAAAAACAACGTTGTTGAAGAAGGCAATTATATCAATGGCAAAAAGGATGGCGTTTGGACGGCCACTTACCCAACGGGGAAAAAGAAACATGCCATCACGTTCGCCAATGGGTTGCCCAAAGGGCCGGCCACATTCTATTACGAAAACGGGCAAATCATGGAACAGGGCATTTGGGAAGTCAACCACTGGAAAGGTAGCTACACATTTTACCATACCAATGGAAAACCGGCTTACCAATTCAATTTCAATGACGCCGGAAAGCGTGAGGGGGTACAACACTACTTCCACGAGAACGGGAACCTCAAGTATGCCGGAACCTGGGAAGATGGAAAACCGGATGGAGCCGTTGAAGTTTTCAACGAGCAAGGTGCAAAAGTGTCGGAGCGGCTTTACAACGAAGGCGAATTCAGTAAAAGCATCAAAAACACGAAATCTCAAGAAGATACACAAGCCACTTTCACCGGAACCGGAGAATTTACCCTTTACAACTTGAATGGCAACATCGACAAGAAAGGATATTTCAAAGCGGGCAAACTCATTAACGGTGAACTGCACATCTACAACCAGCAAAATGAATTGATCAGGGTTGAAACCTACACGAATGGCATCAGAGTCAAATGAGAGGCAACCGTTAATTTAATTGAACCTGGTTTCATTTAGAATCAATAATTTGTATTTTAGCAGCTTGTTAATTCCCAATTACGATTATGGACAACAAACTATCAATTTATAATACGCTAACACGCACCAAAGAAGTTTTTAAACCCATACACGAAGGCCATTTGGGCTTGTATGTATGCGGCCCCACTGTTTATGGCGATGCCCACTTGGGGCATACCCGTCCGGCCATCACCTTCGACCTGCTGTTCCGTTATGCCAAGCATCTGGGCTACAAAGTGCGCTATGTGCGCAACATCACCGACGTGGGTCACCTGGAAAATGATGCCGACGAAGGCGAGGACAAGATTGGGAAAAAAGCCCGCTTGGAAAAATTGGAACCCATGGAGGTGGTGCAATATTACACCGACCGCTACCATGCCCACATGGATGCCCTCAACGTACTAAAGCCCAGCATTGAGCCACGTGCTTCGGGTCACATCATCGAACAACTACAAATTGTTGACCGCATCATGGACAAGGGCTATGCCTACGAAAGCAACGGCTCGGTTTATTTCGACGTGGATAAATACAACCAGCAGCACAACTACGGGCAACTGTCGGGACGCGTGCTCGACGACCTGTACAGCACTACCCGCAATCTGGAAGGCCAAGGCGAAAAGCGCAACAGCTTCGACTTTGCCCTTTGGAAAAAGGCAT
>JAGPIS010000240.1 GCA_018054835.1 Breznakibacter sp.
TTATTTGGACAGCGATCATTCTTCTTGCCATCTTTGCCATTATCAATCTGGTTACTGGAGTAACCAATGATGCGGTCAATTTTTTGAACGCAGCCATTGGTTCAAAAATCACCAGCCGGAGGGTTGTCTATTGGGTGGCGGCCACGGGGATTGTGATCGGTGTTTTTTTGTCAGCGGGGTTGATGGAGGTTGCCCGTAAGGGGGTGATCTATCCCAACCATTTTTTCCTTTCGGAGTTGCTCGTGGTCTTCATGGCGGTGATGATCACTAATATCATATTGATTGATTGTTACAATACCATTGGGTTGCCTACCTCCACCACGGTTGCCCTGGTGTTTGAACTTTTAGGTGGGGCAATGGCCATCACCCTTTTGAGACAATGGCAGGCAGTAGGCAGCGCTCCCATGCTGGAGTTGATCAATACCGACCGGACGATGATCATCCTGATCGGGATTCTGATTTCCATATTCGTCGCCCTCGTTGTAGGTATTGTGGCTCAGTTTATTGCTCGACAGATCTTTACATTCCGATACGAAAGCCGCCTAAAATTCCTTCAAGCCTTTGCGGGAGGTGTTTCCCTAACCGCCATTTCCATTTTACTGATAAAGAAAGCATTGATTGGAAATCCCTTTATCCCCGCCGACATCCAGATGGCTTTGCAAGATAACCTTTGGGGTATTTTGATCCTTATTATGGTTTGTACCACCTTGACCTTTTTGATTTTGGGTTGGGCTCTTGAGATGAGTATTCCTGGATTGGTAGTTCTGTTTGGCACTTTTGCGCTAGCTTTGACATTTGCTGCCAACGATCTAGTTAATTTTATTGGTGTACCGCTTACTGCCATTGAAGCGATCAAACACTTCTTGGCGGAGTCCTCTTCGGATCCGCAAACATACCCACTGCTGTTTTTGAATGACAACCTTTTGCGTAGCGATGCTTTTAACAATACCCAATGGATATTAATCTTTTCCCTTTCTGCATTGATCATGGTGGTGACGCTTTTCTTTTCTCATCGGGTGAGATTCGTCACCGACACCGAGGTCAGGCTTAGCAGCCAGATGCCGGTACAGGAAAGGTTTCAAGCTTCCTACTTATCACGTGTTCTGGCGCGCAATTTTAGTCAAATGAATTTGTCGATGATGAAGTTTTTACCGGCAGGGATGATTGATTTGGTACAATTGCGTTACCATCGCCCCAAAGCGATTCCGCGCCTGGAAAATGCCTCTCAAGGCTATTTCGACTCTTTGCGAGGATCGGTAAATCTGGTGGCCTCTTCCATATTGATTTCAATCGGAACCTTGTCGAATTTCCCCCTGTCAACTACGTTTGTGGTGTTCATGGTTGCTATGGGTTCTGCCATTGCCGACAAGGCCTGGGTGCGGGAAACTGCCGTGTATCGGATTGCAGGAATGCTCTCCATCATTGGATCCTGGCTTCTAACCTGCCTCTTGGCCTTTGTTGGGGGCTTTGTCCTCACCATTATATTTGCCAAGGGAGGTGTGCTTGCCATTTTGGCTGGAACAGGAGCAACCCTGCTGGTTTTGGCATATAATCACTTGCAATTCCGCAAGAAGGAGCAGGTGATGGAAAAGAGTACTGTTGTGCCAGTGGAAAATTCGTCACAATCGAGCCATCAAATGGCCGAATCTATCGGTGAGGATCTAAGGAAGAAGATGTTGGAGGGATCCAAGATTTATATGTTGAGTTTGGAAGGCCTGCTTCAAAACCGGCTGGCCGCTATTGAAGAGGCTCAATCCAAAGCCCTTGTTTTGAGGGAAAATGTCCGGCTGTCCCAAAAACAGTTGTTTGTCAGTTTCGCCCGTGCCAACGAGGAGACCATGGACATCACCCAATATTTCATTCAGGCAATTGATTATGTTGCTGATTTCTCTGATATCCTGGGCAATATGTCCACTCTGGTCTTGACGCATGTCATCAATAATCATAAGGGATTGACCGACGACCAAAAAAATGACATCACGGATTTGTTGGATGAGGTTACCACCTTCCTCAATCTATTGAACTATACCCATAAAGAAAAGCGTTTTGCTCAAGTACCCGATCTTATCAAAAAGCAAAATGTGCTGCTGAACTATATTGAGGAGCTTCGCGTGAAGGAGTTGCGTAGGATCAAACATGGGGAAGGACATACGCGTATGAACATCCTTCTGATGGAGATTTTGGCCGAAACCAAAAACATCATGTTGTTTTCCATCAACATCCTGAAATCGCACCGCGACATTATTTCCTCTATAAAATAGGAGGTTTGAAAAATAATTGGATTTTTGTTTTGGATAAATAAACATTTATTTACTATTTTTATCCTTATCATTTCTGGGAGACAGACATTGAATCCATTCTTTGCCCGACACTGCCAGATTCGTGCAAACCTAAATCCTTTATTCTATGCTAACTACACTTTTTTGGCTGGTTCCAGTCAGTTCTATTGCAGCCTTGTTCTTTGCCTGGCATTTCTACAAAAAACTTATTATGAACAGTGAAGGCACACCCCGGATGGCCGAGATAGCCCAATATGTGCGCGAAGGTGCCATGGCCTATTTGAAGCGGCAATACCGGGTGGTGGGCAAGGTGTTTCTTATTCTTATTATTTTATTGACGGTTCTGGCCTATCTAGGCGTTCAAAACCCCTTTGTTCCTTTGGCTTTTTTAACGGGTGGTTTTTTCTCTGGTCTATGTGGCTTTCTTGGGATGAAAACCGCCACCAGTGCCTC
>JAGPIS010000066.1 GCA_018054835.1 Breznakibacter sp.
TCTTCATTGTAAAAAAAATTTTAAATATCTTTACAAGTTCGTCTGCTTTGACTCGGGTCGCTTTACCTTATTTTTCCCTTTTGCACTTATCCAATATTTTCAAAGATCGTATCTTTCTTTTTTGTCGATCAAACCCTTTCGTTTGAAGCGGCTGCAAAGGTAAGGAGTTTTTTTTATCCTCCAAATGTTTTTGAAACTATTTTCGGTTTTTTTGTGATGTAGAGACGCATTATAATGCGTCTCTACGGATTAATCCGTAGAATCCAATAAACCCCTTCACCATTTTGTCAATCACCAGGTTGTGAATCTGGTTTGTGTGTTGCAATCCCTCTGGAAAGCGGATGCAAATATAGGCGGTTTCATTCCGTTATTCCAAATCGAAGGGACTTAAAAAATGTTGCATTATGTCATGTTTCCAGAAGCAGTACTTAAGACTAGGGAGTTAGGGGGTGAAAAAAGTTAATGGAGCCGTTTAAGTTTTTGAAAAAGTTTGGAAGCAAATATAAAATTATCGAGTTGTTCATTGCCGGTATCCATTATGTCGTCTTTTGTTCCTTCCCACAACTTAGTTCCTTCGTATATAAAAAGTATCTTCTCTCCGATGCCCATCACCGAATTCATATCGTGGGTGTTGACAATGGTGGTGATGTCGTATTCCTTGGTTATTTCAGAAATCAATTCATCAATAACAACGGAGGTTTTGGGATCAAGACCAGAATTGGGTTCATCACAGAACAAATAACGGGGATTAAGTGAAATAGCGCGTGCTATGGCAACTCGCTTCTGCATACCACCACTTATTTCGGAAGGAATAAGATGATTTGAATTGATAATATTGACTCGGTTCAAGCAAAAATTGACCCGGTCGAGCTTTTCCTCCATCGACATATCGGTAAACATATCGAGTGGGAAACGCACGTTTTCCTCGACGGTCAGGGAATCGAATAGTGCAGATCCCTGAAAAAGCATACCGATCTCTTGCCGGAGCAAACGACGGGTTGCGTGGTTCATCTTGGTGAAGCTACGCCCATCATAGTTGATTTCACCCTCTTCCACCTCATATAGACCAACCAGCGACTTCAGAAGAACAGTTTTCCCCGATCCACTTTGCCCAATGATCAGATTGGTACAACCTTTATCGAATGTAGCAGAGATATCGAAAAGAACCTGCTTTTCGTCGAAAAATTTAGACACGTTTACGGCTTCGATCATGCCAATAACAATTGAGTAATCAATAAATTAAATAATAAAATTAACACACTGCTTGTGACAACAGCCTTGGTACTGACCCTCCCCACCTCCAGGGCTCCACCCGAAGTATAATAACCCCAATAAGAGGAGACCGATGAAATAATAAAAGCAAAAACAATAGATTTGATCACAGAATAAGTGACATAAAAGGGGTTGAAGGCATAAAGTACACCATACAAAAACTCTTCGGAAGGCACAACGCCACTAAGGTTCCCCGCCAGCCAGCCACCGGAAATACCTATTCCCATACTGCAAATAACCAGGAAAGGGACACTCAGAACCATGGCCAAAATTTTTGGGCCGGCCAAATAAGCAGCTGAATTGATGCCCATAATTTCCAGTGCGTCGATTTGCTCGGTTACGCGCATAGTACCAATCTCAGAAGCAATGCTCGACCCAACCTTCCCTGCAAGGATCAGGCACACTATGGTAGAAGAGAACTCCAACAAAATAGAATCGCGCGAAGCCAAACCTATAGTGTACTTGGGAATTAGAGGGCTATCAATATTAAATGCGGTCTGCAGAGTAATAACAGCCCCCATAAAGACCGAGATAATGGCAACAATCCCAAGGGAATCGAGCCCCAACTTATCAAACTCAAAAACCACCTGCCTGAAGAAGACCGATGATTTTTCGGGCTTTTTAAATACCCGGCGCATAAAAAGTGTATAACGCCCAAGATGTTCAAACATAGACATATCGTTAATTGTTGTGGTAAATAAAAACCGTGCAGTTTTGATCGACGATTTTTTTATTTAACATTGCATATCATAAAATATGAATGCAAGCACAAAGTTAATTCATTTTATCTGATTGGAAGCTGAATACTGATCAGAGTAAAAATAAAACAATAAATTATGAAGTCTGCAACCTACTGCGTGATTATGGCCGGCGGCATTGGCAGCCGGTTTTGGCCCATCAGCCGAACCAAAAGCCCGAAGCAGTTTTTGGATATACTTGGAACGGGGAGGACCCTGCTTCAATCAACCTTTGACCGGTTCAAACCCATTTGTCCCATCGAAAATTTCATCATTGTCACCAGCAAAGAATATACCTCTATTGTTCGGGAACAAATACCGGAGATTAGCGCCGAACAAATACTGTCGGAACCATTTCGCCGCAACACAGCACCTTGCATTGCTTATGCTAATGCCATCATCAGGCAAAAGAACCCTGATGCCTTGGTGGTGGTGACGCCTTCGGACCATTTGATCACCGATGAGCAGCTATTACGTGAAAATGTCATTACCGGAATTGATTTTGCCCAAACCCACGATGCCCTGTTGACGCTGGGGATAAAGCCCCACAAAGCAGAAACGGGATATGGGTATATTCAAAAAGGCAAACAAATCCACAAAAGCTATCCCATGATCAACAGGGTAAAGACATTTACCGAAAAACCAAACTTGGAGATGGCCAAGATCTTTTTCGAAAGTGGGGAGTTTTTCTGGAATGCTGGTATTTTCATCTGGTCATTAAAAAGTATTGAGAAAGCATTTGCCAAGCATCTGAAATCGATCCAAGTTGCGATTGATGATTTTGCTCCCTACATCAATACCGAGGAGGAGACTAAAATGCTAGAAAAGGCATATTGTGAATGCGAAAATATCTCCATCGACTACGGGATAATGGAGAAAGCAGAAAACGTATTTGTGGAACTCACCCATTTTGGATGGTCGGATCTAGGCACTTGGGGATCCCTTTATGAATTTTCGGAAAAGGACAACCAAGGCAATGTAACTCTCACCGGGCAAAGCATGCTTTACGACACAAAAAACTGCATCATACATATCCCAGAGAAAAAGGTTTGCGTGGTGCAAGGACTGAACGACTACATCATTGTTGAATCACAAAACGCGCTATTGATTTGCCCCAAGGACAATGAACAACAGATTCGCCAATTTTCGAGTGATGTGAAAACAGAATTGGGCATCGATGATTAACAAGAAAGGGGAGCAAACGCTCCCCTTTTGTATAATTATTAGTAAGAAATCCGATTAGAATTCCCACATATCGTGTTCTTTGTTATAAAGATCATTTTTAATCCTTTCGGCCTCCAACATTGCCTCCATGCCGGCAGTGTACTGATCTATCTGACGGTTGTTAAACACATTGGATTCGCGGTAGATATAACTTCCGAAATAACGCTTGTTAAAAACATCATCGAAAGTATATCGAATGGCATCATTTTTAGGATTGAAAACTTCGTGGCTGGCCAATAATGGACGTGCTTCGGGGAAATAAACCCAGAAGAGGGGTTTGCGGATCACTTCTCCATCACCACCCTCTTCGCGAACATATTCACGGATGGGACAGAGGCCAATGATCCGAACATCCATACGGGAATAGTTGCGATCAAAAAACCAAACTTCCTTCACCAGGAATTGTTTCACCTGATCGGTGCGAACATCACCGGTGACAATTTTTTGTTCGTACAAACCTGTTGTTGCATTACGAACCGATTGAGTATCGGATGACGCACCCAACTCTTGTAGGACATCGTCCATTTTTAATCGTACCTTAAACTCATCATCAGTTTTGGCCGAATAGGCCGTCAATTGACCAAACTGAACTCCTTGCATCAGAAGGCTGATCAACGAAAAACGACCATCAAATGAGGTGGTAGGATAATAGAGCGAAAGATTCATCTTTTCGCGCAAGTCGATTACCCGCCAAACCGTTTTAGACCATAACACATCAGCTTCCCGAACATGTACATAAGGGATTGGTTTACGATTGGCGACATGTCCCTTTTCGAACAAACCATCCAAAACATTTTCCTGTCCCGTCACCGTAAAAGGAACGAAAAAAACCGATAGAACAAAGAATAAATATAATTTTTTCATACCCATGAATATAATTTTTAATCCACTGTCAATGATATACTACCTAACTTACGGGTATCGCCACCAGGACCAACCGCCCGAATATTTTCAATAAAAACTTTAGAACCTCTCGTAACGCCTTTTATAAGATCATTTTGTTCGGGAGTAAAGCTAGCACTTTTAGAGGTCTCATCCACCAAAAAACCATTTCTTATCGTAGAAACAGTAAAGCCAGTAACTTTAAAAGTCAAATCAAAATCAAAGTCATCGCCCATCTCAGCAAAAATGCCAGATTGAGCAGACAAAACTGATTTTTTTATAGTTCCCTCATTAATTCCTGCCACGGTAGCAATAGGATTTGGAACCCGTTTGATCCGGAAATCCATGCCGCCCAAACGCTGCTGTCGTCCACCAATTTCAGCATGAACCGAAATTTTGGCAACGCCACCGGCAAAACCAGGCTTGGGAGTAAACACATACTTGTCGCCATCCCGCTTATAGGTAGCAGTGTTGTTGTCAACTTTCACATCCAAGGCGCTACCTGGAACACCAGCAGCCGAGATTTGAACAGGATTTTCAACGCCTTCGTAGAATACATTCATTTTTGTTGCAGAGATTACCACATTGGGTTCCGCAACCTCATATTCACCCTTAGCTTGGTAATATTTAGGCTGTCCATCGGGACCCATAATGGTGATATTGGCAGTGTACTCTTTTTTACCAACAGAATTGGTCATAACAGAATACTTACCCCTTCCATTTTCAACTGGTTTACTGGCGCCATCAACCTTTATATCGGGTAACAAAGTATTGTCATAAGCTGCCAACATAATGTCGGCTGAATATTCGTTCCCTTTGATGATATAGTTACTCTTGGGTAACACTAAGGCTTCAATGGTGTTAAACTTGAAGGAGCCCTCATCAATCTTGTTATAAAGGTAATTGACCACATCCGCCTCACAATTTCTGACATCACCCTGCATTTTACTCAAAAGCGCGATATTGGCGGCCATTGGCAAATGTTCAAACTGTACGTTTTCCCAAGGAATTGTAATACCATCTTTGGGCGGGGCATCATCGGTATTGAGTGCTGATTTCAACGTTGAAACCATAAACGTATCTTGCGGATCAACCAACCCGATCAAAAAAACGCGGTAATCATTGATACTCTTCTTAAGATTTTGAGCCCGCTCACCACCTTTTTCAACCAACATAACTTGCGAAGCCACATCTTGATTGTCTTTTGTCAGATAGTTATCGGGCGTGGCCTCTGGGCCATCAGCTGTACGAACAATATCAAACTTATAGCCATCAATCAGTTTATAAAGGTCTTCTGCTTTTTGACCAACAGAAACTGCTCGATTATAATACTCTTGGACTTTGGCCGGATTTTGACTGTTGGCATTATCGAATTTATTATATAATATCTTATTCTTACCTTCAACAGTTTTAATGGTTTGCTTGATGCTGTCATCCACCAGAATAAAAGCATTAAGCAGATCTCCCGACACGTTAAGCGCAAGCATAGCCGTAAGGAACAGATACATCATACCGATCATCTTCTGCCGGGGCGTTTCGGGACAATTACCACCACTCATCTATTCAGCGTTTTATATTATTACTTACCAATATTGATTGCACTCAACATATTACCATAAATTGTGTTCAGTTCACCGACCGACTTGCTCAATTGCGAAATCTGGTTTTTGTAAACTTTTGCACCTTCTGCAGAAGCCGCCATTTGATCGTTGATAACCACCATGTGCGAATTCAAACTTTGCGTTGTCTGAATTTGAGCAGTAAGGCCATTCAATTGCAGCTCGTAAGCTGAGTTGATGGAAGAAAGATTTTGACCCACATTAGCCATCTGTTTGGAAAGATCGGCATTATTAGTTTCAAAGCTTTTCATTTGGCTATTCAAGGCAGAACCAAGCTGATTATAGGATTCAGCCAACTGAGAACCACTTTGCGTCACCGTTTCAAAAGCAGAAGCTTGAAGGTTCGAAAGCTTCTGAACATTTTCACCGGCAGCCTTCATATGATTAAGGTAGTTTTGTGTAGCCAGTGAGGCATCAGAAAGATCAGCCATTTGAGAGGTAGTAGATGCGAGCTTTTTAATTCCGGCCACCAATTCATCCACTGTTGTTTGATCTAGGTTTCCAGAGTTAACCAATGCAGCCAATTCGCTACCGCCACCACCGAAAGAACCTTGAGCCCGTGCAGATGCGCCACTCGAGGCAGCACCATGCGCTACGCCATGTCCGCCAGCAACTTTTTGACCACCATGGCCTCCGTGGCCGCCACCCTCCGATTCTAAGCCAACCAATTCAGGGTAAACAAGACTCCAATCCGGCATTTCATGAGGGGGTTCAAAAGCTGATAAAGCAAAAATAACAGCTTCTGTACCCAATCCTGCAATCAACATAGCACTTGCTCCGGGTAAGTGAAGAATCTTCCACAGAGCACCCAGGATTACTACGGCTGCTCCAAGACCGTAAACTTTACCCATTGCTTTTTTATAGCCAGGACTCTGTACAAATTCGGATATACTCATGGTTCAAACTTTTCAATTATTAATTATTCTCCTATCACATCGCGCACACAGCGGAACCCAATAAACGACTTGGCTGAGTCCTGATACTCATAAGTCCTTGTTCCGCACTGTAAAAAATAACCCACATCTTTCCAGGATCCACCTCGGATCACTTTACGTTTCATCACATGTGGATCATCGGGAAGGGCATTATATTTATAAGTAGGATTGAAATCGTGGGTAAATGAGTAGGCTGACTCATCGAAAGCACCGTTAGTCCATTCGGCAACATTGCCCGCCATATCGTACAAACCAAAATCATTGGGTGCATAAGAAGCTGTAGCCATGGTTGTAGCTCCGCCATCATCGGCATACCGTCCACGAAGTGGTTTGAAGTTTGCCAAGAAACAACCTTTGTCGTTGCGGGTGTATAGACCACCCCATGGGTAGATCCCTTGTTTGATTCCACCACGTGCAGCATATTCCCATTCGGCTTCTGTTGGAAGACGGTAATCCATAACCAAGGGTTCCCCAATTTTCTGAAGATAGTTGTTAAGCAGTTGTGTACGCCACACACTGAATCCTGTTGCCTGTTTCCAGTCAACACCTACTACAGGGTACTCATCGTAACCAGGGTGCCAAAAATACATCTGGGTCCAGGGTTCGTTGAAAGAATAGGTAAAGTCGGCAATCCAGCACAAAGTATCGGGATACACCTGAACCCTGTCTTTCATGATAAATGCTGAACGGTCTTTAATTTCCCGCTGCTGTCCTTTTTCATCGTAAACCACACCTTCATACTGTTTGGTTTCGGGATTGAAACGGTTGGTTTTTTTTGCTGCCTGCAAAAGATCCACCCACTGAAACTCGTACACCAGTTTCCGTGTGTCAATCTCTTTGCGACGGAAGAAACGTTCGTTTTCGGGATAATACAACTCATCAAGAATCTCGCCGAATTCTGGGTCGAACCAATCCAGTTTCTCATCCCAATTCAGATAAGGGGGATCAATTTCATTCCCTAAAGCATCTTCAGTGATCAGAAACTGATCAAACTGTTCTCCCAACATCCGGCGTGCAATTGAATCACGCACCCAGTAAACGAACTGACGGTATTCGCTGTTGGTAACTTCGGTTTCATCCATCCAAAAGGAACGAATGGTCACCGTTTTGGTTTGGGCATTCATGGCACTGGCCACGTCCTGCTCATTTTGACCCATGTTAAAACTTCCCTGGGGAATGAAAAGCATTCCGAAAGGTTCGGGTTCAAAAAAAGCACCTCGACGGGCGACCCCTACCAGCTCACCATTCCCAGACTTTCCACAGCCTGTAAGTACGACAAGAAAAACTGCAACGACAATAAGTATATTCTTCATAATAGTTTAAATATCACTTTTATTCCAACTATCTTCATTTATAAAAATCTAACACTCTTATATGCTTTACTTCTTTTTTCGAGACTCAAGCTGAAATTATACCCCAACATGATCTCGTGTGTTCCTCCTTGGTATCCTGATAGTTTTGAGATATTCAAGTCGTAACCATATCCTAATTTGACATTTCCTGCAACAACTGCTCCCACTTGCACTATGATGGCTTCCTGATGCCGGTAGCTCAGGGCTCCCCACATTTTGTCGTTGTAGTGCAGAGCTGATCCAATTTCCAGTTGAAAACCCTTGAAATCAGTTTTCAGCATCATCCGCGGCTCCAGCGAAAACCTCTTGTTTTTAAGCCGGTATAAATAGCCTGAACTTAAAAACATTGCCGGTTCGACACCCCAATTCAAATCCTCATTAAAGGCGGGTTTTGGATGATTAAAATGAACGATGGACAAACCTACGAAGAAACCTTCAGTTTGATAATGGGCTCCAAAACCAAGATCAAGGGCACTACCGCTGACCTTTGATTTTAAAATTGCCTCATCACTCTCCTGGTGGTAATCGTCTTTCTCCTGCCCCGCTGTGGGATTCAATTTGGTGCCATCGAATTTGGTGTTCAACAACCCCATTTTCAATCCCAAGCCAATCTCCCCGCGCTCCAGTTCAATCCGATAGGCATAATTGAGGTTTAACATCAACGAATTGAAAGCGCCAATCTCATCATTCAAAATCACTAAGCCAAAACCATGAAAACGATCGAACATTTTAATCGCTCCATCCACACC
>JAGPIS010000067.1 GCA_018054835.1 Breznakibacter sp.
CAATACCAGTTTTTCGAACTGCTCCGGATTTTGGCGCAGTAGCTCCAAGGCCAAATAGCCTCCCATACTGTTGGCGATGATGGTTGTGCTGCCGTTTCCCTCCTCTGTCAAACGTTTCAAAATAGTTGAGGCCATTTCCTCGAACGAACGGGATGCATCCGGGTCGTTAAATAATTCTATTAAGTTGGTTGGTCGAATCTGATAGCCTTTCAATAAACCCTCCACATTGCCCCAAACCTCCGGCGACTCCCCATATCCATGCAGCAGCAGGTATTCTGTTTTTTTCAAATCTCGGTCTTTTGGGATGTCTTTCATGTGGGCGTTTGTTTGTACCGATTTGCCTGTGAAATTAAGTATTTTCCGCAATATAGCCTATTGCCTGTTAAAGAGTTGTTTTTTACGAGGTTTTTGTGTTTATTGAGTGTTTGTGGCAATAGTGTGGGGATTAATTAGATTGATTATAAATAAAGAATTATTTCTTTAATTTTATTTGGGCAATGATGGGTTCTAACCTACATTTGCAGTGTTTTATTAAAATTACGTAAATCAAATACTATCATTAAACTAAAAGTACAATTTATGAGTGGTTTATTTTGTTCATCAATTGGGAGAAAGTTGCTGATGAGTTTGTCGGGGCTCTTCCTGATTACCTTTTTATTGGTGCACTTGTCGATCAATGCTTTATTGTTGGTGCCCGATGGAGGTCGTCTTTTTAATGCTGGGGCTCATTTTATGGCAACCAACCCGGCCATCAAAATTATGGAGCCAATCCTTGGATTAGGTTTTCTGGTTCACATAATTTATGGTGTTATTTTGACGATTCAAAACCGCAAAGCCCGCGGTAACGATCGTTACGATTCAGGAAACAGCACACACAGTGTGAGCTGGGCATCGCAGAACATGCTGGTGCTGGGTATTACTGTTTTTGCTTTTCTGGTGGTTCACTTGGCTAATTTTTGGGTGAAGATGAAGATTACCGGCGAAGGGATGAGTTCCACTACCATCGATATTGCTGGCGTGCCTACTCATGTTGAGAATGCCTATGCCTTGGTCAATACAACCTTTGGCCTGTTGTGGGTGGTTGTTGTTTATGTTGTCGGCTCTTTGGGATTGGCTTACCACTTAAGTCACGGTTTTTGGTCAGCTTTCCAAACCATTGGTTTTAGCAACCAAATCTGGAGAAAACGTCTTTCTGTTATCGGTGCTGCATATGCCTGGTTCGTTGGTATTGGTTTCTCCGTAATTGCTGTTTGTCAATACTTATTCTTCCAATAATTGCTAAAGATTATTCGATATGATCAAATTAGATGCTAGAATTCCATCTGGGCCTTTGGCACAGAAATGGACAAATTATAAAAACCATCAGAAGCTGGTCAATCCAGCCAACAAGCGTAAGTTAGATGTTATTATCGTAGGTACTGGTTTGGCTGGTGCTTCTGCCGCGGCCTCACTTGGCGAGATGGGTTTCAATGTTAAAGTATTCACCATCCAGGATTCACCACGTCGGGCTCACTCCATTGCAGCCCAAGGTGGTATCAATGCAGCCAAAAACTACCCTAACGACGGTGACTCTGTGTTCCGTCTGTTCTACGATACTGTAAAAGGTGGTGACTACCGTGCACGCGAGGCCAATGTTTACCGTTTGGCCGAAGTGAGTAACAGCATCATCGACCAGTGTGTGGCACAAGGTGTACCTTTTGCACGCGAATATGGCGGTTTGCTCGATAACCGTTCTTTCGGTGGTGCTCAAGTTAGCCGTACCTTCTATGCTAAAGGTCAAACAGGCCAGCAGTTGTTGCTGGGTGCTTACCAGGCATTGATGCGTCAAGTCAATTTGGGCAGCGTGAAACTTTACACCCGCACCGAATTGGTTGAAATTGTAATGGTTGAAGGCAAAGCACGTGGTATCATCACCCGTGACCTCGTTACCGGTAAAATGGAACGCCACTTTGGTCATGCTGTAGTTTTGGGAACAGGAGGTTATGGTAATGCATTCTTCTTGTCAACCAATGCCATGGGATCAAATGGTTCGGCAGCCATCAAGGCTTACCACAAAGGTGCTGCGTTTGCCAATCCTTGTTTTGCCCAAATTCACCCAACTTGTATTCCTGTTCATGGTGAATTCCAAAGCAAGTTGACCCTTATGTCGGAATCGCTTCGTAACGATGGACGCATTTGGGTTCCAAAAAAGAAAGAGGATGCCGAAGCCATTCGTGCCGGTAAATTGAAACCAACTCAAATTGCTGAGGAGAACCGCGATTATTATTTGGAGCGCCGTTACCCTGCTTTTGGTAACTTGGTTCCCCGCGACGTGGCATCACGTGCCGCCAAAGAGCGTTGCGACGCCGGATTTGGTGTTGGCGCTACTGGCCTGGCCGTTTATCTTGATTTCAAATCGTCGATTGAGCGTCTTGGACAAAAAGCCATCGAAGCCCGTTATGGCAACTTGTTCCAGATGTACGAAAAAATCACCGACGACAATCCATACGAAACCCCAATGATGATCTATCCTGCTATCCACTATACCATGGGTGGTGTTTGGGTTGATTATGAATTGCAAACTACCGTTCCCGGTTTATTCTGTATTGGTGAGGCCAACTTCTCTGATCACGGTGCCAACCGTTTGGGTGCCTCAGCCTTGATGCAAGGTTTGGCCGATGGTTACTTCGTGTTGCCATACACCATTCAAAATTACCTTTCAGGCGATTTGCAAACGCCACGAATGACTACCAATGAAAAAGAGTTCGAAGAGGCTGAAAAAACTGTCACCGAGCGTTTCAAAAAATTGATGTCTATCCAGGGCAAACGTTCTGTGGACAGCATCCACAAAGAACTAGGTCTTGTAATGTGGGATTTTGTTGGTATGGCTCGCAACAAAGCCGGTTTGGAACAGGCGATCAACAGAATTCGCGAAATCAAGAAGGAGTTCTGGAGCAACGTACGCATTCCAGGTTCTATCGAAGGTATGAACATGGAGCTGGAAAAAGCAAGTCGCTTGGCCGACTTTATCGAGATTGGTGAATTGATGGCCATCGATGCGCTTAACCGTGAAGAATCTTGTGGCGGTCACTTCCGCGAAGAGTATCAAACTCCCGAAGGTGAAGCATTGCGCCAAGACGATAAGTTTGCCTATGCTGCTTGTTGGGAGTATCAGGGTGAAGGTCAGGAACCACAACTTCATAAGGAAGACCTCAAATTTGAGGAAGTGGAGCTGAAACAGCGTAATTATAAAGAGTAAAGCCGGTTTTGATAAAATATAAAGAAAGAGAAATTATGGAAAAATTCTTGAATCTGACATTGAAAGTATGGCGTCAAAACGGGCCTAAAGATAAAGGACGTTTTGAATCCTATAAGGTTGACAAAGTTTCAACCGATAGTTCCTTCCTTGAAATGATGGACATCCTGAATGAGCAGTTGGTCAATGATGGCAAGGAGCCAATTGCGTTTGACCACGACTGCCGCGAAGGTATCTGTGGTATGTGCTCGCTCTACATCAACGGTCGCCCGCATGGGGTTGATGATGGCATTACTACTTGCCAATTGCACATGCGCCGGTTTAAAGATGGTGAAACCATCACCATCGAGCCTTGGCGTTCAGCCGGTTTTCCGGTGCTAAAGGATTTGGTAGTGGATCGTTCTGCCTTCGATAAAATTATAGCAGCAGGTGGTTATGTCTCCGTTAGCACAGGTGGTGTGCCCGATGCCAATGCTATTGCCATCTCCAAGGTGGATGCCGACGAAGCCATGGATGCCGCCTCCTGCATTGGATGTGGGGCATGTGTGGCCGCTTGTAAAAACGGCTCTGCCATGCTGTTCGTTTCTGCAAAAGTTAGCCAATTGGCTTTGCTGCCACAGGGACGTGTTGAGGCTGCCCGCCGTGCCAAAAACATGGTGGCTAAAATGGACGAACTTGGATTTGGTAACTGTACCAATACCGGAGCTTGCGAGGTGGAATGCCCTAAAGGGATCTCACTGGCCAACATCGCCCGGTTGAACCGCGAATTTTTAATTGCCAAATTGCAGGATTGATTCCTACTATAGTTGAAATAAAAAGAGCGATGCCTTTGGTATCGCTCTTTTGTTTTTTATTTGTAATAGATGTTAAGAATAACTATCTTGTTAGCGGAAAGCAATTTGTAAATTCATGAGTGATGCCTTATCGTCGATTACCTAATACGGATCAAGCACGCTTGCGTGCCTTAAAAGCTGCCTTGAAAAAATCGCAGGAAGAACTTCCCAATGAACTTCTTTTTTGTCAGAAGTTGAAACTCGAAGTGCAAGCTTTTTTGCCCATCTTCGACCAAGCAGTTGGGCAATATGTGCAGTCGAAAGAGATGCAGGCCATGTATGGCCGCACTTTGGCCGATAGTTTTAAAAGCGCCCGGTTGTACCTTTCGCATTTCATCCAGGTTTATAACATGTGTATTCTGCGTGGTGAGATCAATGCCGACACCCGCAGCTTTTTTGGCTTGAATGGCAACCAATCCCTGCCCGACATGAACACCGAGTCGCAATTGGTAATTTGGGGCAGTAAAATCATTTCAGGTGAGGAACAACGTATGTATGCCGGTAGGGGAAACCGCATTTATAACCCCTCTATTGCAGTGGTGAAGGTCAAGTATGAGCAATTCCTCGATATTTATCACAAGCACAAGGATCTGCTGCAAACAACGGAAAAACTGCATGAGAAAGTATGCGACCTGAGGTCTAAAGCCGATGCGCTGATTCTTGAGATATGGAACGAAATAGAAGGTTCTTTTGGCGTGGTCGATTCCGATGAAAAACGGCAAGTTTGCACCAGTTACGGCATCGTTTACTTCTATCGCCCGCATGAAACAAACTCCTTGTTGAACGGTTTATGATTGGAGGCTTTTCGATCTTTTTATTTGATATAGGCCGAATACGATAAGGGCTAAACTTGAAATGGATAAAAAGATTGACGGAGCTTCGGATGCTGCAGCCAAAGGATCAATCGCCTGCTTACCCTGATACAGGTAATAGGAGTAAGCCATTAGAGCCACCAGGTTATTGGCAAAATGGGCAATGATTGGCAACCATAAACTCTTTCCGTAGTGATAAATATAGCCTAAAATTACACCTAAGATCATGCGGGGGAAGAAGGTCAAAAACTGAAAGTGCATGGCGCTGAAAAGTATGGCTGTTAGAATGATGGCGCTGCTCATTTTTTTCGTGATGCGTGCCGTCAAGGGCTGAATCATCCCTCGGAACAACCACTCTTCGCCTATGGCCGGCAAAATTGCCATGATAAATGTGTTGACCAGGATGTCGGATACCGATTCAATCGTCAGGAATGTGCGCGTCATTTCCATGGCTCCCTGCTCCTTTTGCGTCATCCATTGTTTGATATAACTCAAAGAGGATGGGAAAGGTATGTTTTGATTGACAAAGGAGGCCCAGTTGATCAAGGGCGAACTAACCACGATGATCAATACCGAAATCAGCACCAATTGTCCGTTCAACTGTCCCTTCCCAAAACAGGCCTTGTACGAATTGCTATAGAAAAGCCAGACTCCAATGATGGATGGGATGATGAAGGTTCCGATACTTTGTATGATTTGAATGATGCGCAGGTGTCCAAGGTTGGTCATGTCAATCCCATTGCTTGTCGTGTTCCCGCTCCAAAGGGCCAGCGATCCTACCGAGATGAAAATGGAGAGCATGGCACAGCAAATCACAATCATCAGCATGATGATGATGCCGTGCGATGGCGGTTGGTTGGATCTAAAGTTCTTCAGCATAAGGTTCTCTATTGGTTTTTGGCAAGGGCTGTTCTATAAGGTGGAATACCTTTCAGAACAGCCACTTCCTTTTATCCTCGGTTCATTTCTTCCTCTGGAGGATCACTTTGTCGTAAACAAATAGGGCTACAACCGCCCCAACGGCGATACCGCTGTAAAGCATCCAAATTTGGGATGGGTTGTATTGATTCCATAAGAATGTTGAAAGCGATTCTTTGGTCATGCCGGTCAATTCAGCAGCTCTTTGCCAATACTCGGTTTGGGTCAACTCGGAGGATATGGTCAATCCGCGTTTGGCAACTTCCTGTTGCAGCAGGTAAAATTTTCCGGCAGTATGCTCATAGATATCGCCCGACAGCCAACCTGCCAAACTGTGAGCCACCGCAATGGGGAGAAATGAGGTGCCCATGTAGAGCGCTTTTTGATCTTCCGGGGCAATGCTTCCTATGTACTCGGTGAATTTGGGACTGCTGGCCATCTCTCCAATGCTGAATACCAACACCCCAAAAACAACCAACAAACCTGCTGTTGACGAAAACATCATCGATAATCCAAGGGCGAGGATCAATATGCCGGTCATCATGGCATTGAGGGGCTTTAACCGCATAACCATACCCGATATGACGATTTGAAACACAATGATAAAGAATGAATCCATGCTGGTGATGGTGACCGCAGAGATGGTGCCTTGGGAGGTCCCAATTTTTTCGGCCAGCCAGGGCCATACCGTATGCAATGTGTTGTAGAGGTTGCTGGTGTTCACCCAGTCGTCCACAAACACTGGAAAGGCGTAGTACAACTGGTTGAAAGCTGTCCAAAAGGCAATCATAATCACTAGGAAGACTACATATTTCCAGTTTGAGAGGGTGGTAATGATATTTCGGATGGATTGACCCACTACCTGGAAAACTGTTTTTTGCTCTGTTTGTTGGCGCTTAGGCTCTTCGAACATGAAGAAAACGAAGAAGTAGTTGATGGCGATGGTGGCCATGGAGATGTAAAACACATAGTTCCAGTTGGTCTGATAAATAGCACCTGCAATAAATGGCCCTATGAATCCCCCAATGTTGATCATCATATAAAAAATACCAAAGCCAATGGATGATGTTTCGCTATTGGTGGTTTTTGAAATCATGGCTGAGATGATGGGTTTGAAAAGCGCACCGGCAATGGCCAGGAAGATAAAAGAGAGGTATATCTCTGTGAACCCATTGAAGGTGCCCACCATCCAATAGCCCAAAATATACATGGTGAAGGAGATGAGCAGCACCAGCTTGTAGCCGATCCGGTCGGCAATGGCTCCTGTCAATATGGGTAAGAGGTATAAAAGCATGGATCCGGTTCCCATAATGGCACCTTTTTCTGCCGCCGAAAAGCCCAATGCTCCTGTCTCTTTGCTGCCTGTGAGGTAAAGTGCAAACGCCATATAAAAGCCGTACCAGGCCCAGCGTTCAAAAAGCTCAATGATGTTGGAAACCCAAAAAACTTTAGGGAATTTTTTGATCGTTGCGAGGATGTTGTTCATTTTAATATTTTTCTGTGAAAAACAATTGTGCTGGCCGCAAGTTAGCAAAATGGTGGTAATCTAATGACTGGAACCTTGATTCTTCATTCATGTTTTATTAAAATAACAAAAAGCTCCTGGTGGGGAGCTTCTTGTCGTGGTTGAATATCAGTTGCTTATTTCTTGGCTGGTGCTTTTACTTCTGTTGCTTTTTTCTCGGAGCAACAGCTTTGTTTTTTGTCGCATTTTTTGTCAGCACTGCAGCACTCTGCTTTTTTGTCTTTGCATTCCGATTTTTTCTTGTCGGTGCAGCACTCTTTTTTCACTTCTTTTTTCACTTCTTTTACAGGCTCTTGAGCCGAAACCGAGATGGCCAAAACAAAGGCAAATAACCCAGCTAATAATGTTGCTTTTTTCATAACGCTATCTTTTATTTGATTAATAATCCGACATCAAAAATAAAAGAGTTGAACCTCTTTTTCTGTTAATGAGTTGTTAAATATGCATTATCGTGTTTATATAGTTCTATTTTTGTGACTTATATATATCACAAGGTATTTTTATGAATGTAGATACACATCGGCAACGAAAAATTTTGGCCCTAATGACATTTGCTGCGTTAGCATTGTTGCTGGTTGTTCATGTATTTTGGCTTTTTAAAGCGGCCGCCCTCGAAGAGCGGATTTTCAATCAGCGCGTGGCCATCGCGTTGAAGGAAGCAAGGGACGAGATTGGTGTTCGCCTGGGAAAATGCCTTAGGATGAACGATTACTTGTGTGGCAAAAAATGTGCCCACGAGGTGGCGCAAAGCAAAACGGCTGAGCTCGACAGTATCATCCGTTCAAAGCTTGAAATCAACAACATCCATCTTCGCTACTCCTTTTCTGTATCCGACACCAATGCCAAAGGGGGGGGCATGTCGGTCAGTAAGCGAGCCTGTTATTATCAGTCGCTCAATGGGTTGATATCTGCCGATGGCATCCGCATCAACCTGGAGTTTCCCGATCGTAGCCGATATGTGTTAGCTCAGATCGGTGGTCTTTTTGTCCTCGCCATTTTCTTTATTTTCTTTGTCGGCTTCTCTTTTGTCATCATGTTGAGGCTTTACCGGCGCGAAAAGATGGCCATGCATCGAACCATCGACTTTGTCAACAATATGGTTCATGAGTTTCAAACCCCCTTGGCCAATATCCGCTTGGCCGTGGCTTTGTTGAAAAAGCGGATCATCGCAGATGCAAAGCAGGAAGGGTACCTTCAGGTGATACAAAAGGAGCATCACAAGCTGCAAAACCACGTTGAGGAAATTTTGCAAGTCTCCTCGCTGGGCTGTTTGCCATTCGGACGTGAAGTTGTCGATCTGTTATCCCTCACCCGTGATGTCTTCGAAAACTTCCAGCCTGGGTTAGTTGAATTGAATGGCCGCTTGGAGCTTCATTGTCAGGATGGTGATTATTGTGTGATGGGCAACCACAAGCAGTTCGAAAT
>JAGPIS010000241.1 GCA_018054835.1 Breznakibacter sp.
TAACCGGCAGGTGGAGCTGAATACACAGATCAAGAAGTTTGAACAAGAGCTCAGGCAACTGGCTGCGAGCCTGTAATAAGAGAGGTTTAATCATGGAAAAAATGGATGGTAAAACAATGGACATCGTGGCCGAAAACGTTGGCAAACTCAAGGAGCTGTTCCCGGAAGCCTTCACCGAAGGTAAGGTGGACTTCGACGCCCTGAAGGAAGTGCTCGGCACGTTTGTGGATGACCGGGATGAACGCTACAGCTTCACTTGGAACGGCAAAAGCAAGGCCCGGATGATCGCCCAGACACCAAGCACAGGAACCTTGCGCCCCTGCAAGGAAGAGTCGGTGGATTGGGACACCACCCAGAATATTTTCATTGAAGGCGACAACCTTGAAGTGCTCAAGCTCCTGCAGAAGAGCTATCACAAAAAAGTAAAAATGATCTATATCGATCCACCTTACAACACCGGCAAGGATTTTGTTTATAAAGACAACTTCAAGGACAACATCAAAAACTACAAGGAAATCACCGGTCAGGTAGATGGCGAAGGTCGTAACCTCTCGAACAACCCGGAAACCAGTGGACGATACCATACCGACTGGTTGAATATGATGTATCCACGACTGAAACTTGCCCGAAACCTGCTGAAGGATGATGGGGTTATCTTCATCTCAATTGATGATAATGAAGTATCTAACATCCGCAAAATGTGTGATGAAATTTTTGGTGAGGAGAATTTTGTAGCAAATGTGATTTGGGAGAAGAAATTTTCACCACAAAATGATGCAAAATGGCTTAGCGATAATCATGATCATATCGTCATATATTCAAAAATAAAAGAAACATGGAGACCATGCAAACTTCCAAGAACGGACGAAGTCAATTCGAGATTTACGAATCCAGACAATGACCCGCGTGGTCCTTGGGCATCTTCTGATATGACAGTGAAAACTTATAATGCGAATTGCGATTATCCAATCATTACGCCAAGCGGCAAAACCATTAATCCAACCCAAGGACGGTGTTGGGCTATTTCAAAAGAAAAATTTGTTGAACTTGTTGCAGACGATCAAGTTTGGTTTGGAAAAGATGGAGATAATGTGCCTCGCTTTAAATCATTTTTGTCAAACATGGATGGGTTGGTTCCATTAACAATTTGGAAGTATTCAGAAGTTGGCCACAACCAAGAAAGCCGTCAAGAACTCAAAGCATTATTTGATGATCGTGGTTACTTTGATGGCCCTAAGCCTGTGCGACTTCTTTCAAGAGTTATCCATATCGCCAATACACAAGAAGATGATATAATCCTTGATTTTTTTTGTGGCTCTGCCACCACCGCTCATGCCGTCATGCAATTTAATAGGGATAATTCAGGGAATCGCAAATTCATTATGGTTCAACTCCCAGAACCCTGCGAAGAAAAAACGGAATCATTCAAAGATGGCTACAAAACCATTGCCGAAATAAGCAAAGAACGCATCCGTCGGGCCGCAGCCA
This sequence comes from Breznakibacter sp., assembly GCA_018054835.1. Taxonomy (GTDB): domain Bacteria; phylum Bacteroidota; class Bacteroidia; order Bacteroidales; family Marinilabiliaceae; genus JAGPIS01. The sequence goes on from JAGPIS010000241.1 coordinate 1,489, forward strand.
AGATCAAAGAAGAAAACCCTGAATACGACGGTGACCTTGGCTTCAAAGTATTTAAGCTCGACTCCACCAATATCAAACCATGGGAAGTCGACTTTGATATGACGGAGCGCACTCTCGAAGACTTTATCTCTAACATCAAAACCGACCGCCGTGAGGACGATGTCCTTTACGAGATCCTGCTTAAGTACGGACTCAACCTGACCCTGCCTATTGATGAATGGATAATAGATAATGGAAAATTGATAATGAGGGATGAAAATCATTCTCAATTATCAACTGTCAATTCTCAATTGGTTTACTCTATCGGTATGGGAGCACTGATCATCTGCCTGTCGGATGCCATCTCCCTTGAAGTGGTCGAAGGCATTGCTGAGTTAAAGGACGAGCTCAATCCTGAAATCATGCGGGTGGTATTCAAGGACTCCGGCTTCAAAGATGACGTGGTTAAAACCAATGCTGTTCAGATCCTCAAACAGGCCGGCATTGTCGATGTAAGGAGCTTGTGATGGGAAAGAAACCACGAACGGACACGAATAAACACGAATTGGATAAAACCACGGAACACACGGAAGTGTGTTTTGATGGTTTGGTTGGGCTATTTGCGCAGACGCAGACCGCCATGCAGACGCAGGCGGCTCGTTCTGTAGATATTGCGTTAGTTGTCCGTAACTGGCTTTTTGGCTGGTATATTGTGGAGTTTGAAAATGGCGGGGCTGAACGGGCGGAACTGTATGGAAAGAAGCTGTTCAAACGTCTCTCGAAGGAGCTGAACCAATCTGGCTTGAAAGGGATGTCCGAAACAAATTTGAGGAAATTTCGAGAGTTTTATCAGGGATACGCCAAGATTCAACAGACACTGTCTGTTACATCTTTATCCTCCCAAAAGATTCAACAGACACTGCCTGCGCAATCTTTTTTGACTGCTTTAATTTCCGAAACACTGTCTCGGAAAAGTGATGAGAGCTCATTTCTTCCGGATGACTTTTGGCAAACGCTGTCAGCCAAATTCTCATTAAGCTGGTCACACTATGTGGTGCTGCTCACGATTGACTCTGCGGGTGAACGGCGATTTTATGAACTTGAAGCGACCCAAAATGCCTGGGGTATTCGGGAGCTGAAGCGTCAAATCAACTCCAGCCTATACGAACGTCTGGCATTGAGCCGTGATAAAGCGGGTGTAAAAGAACTTGCTCAAAAAGGTCAATTAGTGGCCAAGCCATC
>JAGPIS010000242.1 GCA_018054835.1 Breznakibacter sp.
CACATTGATGGCTCCGCAGTACAACACCGCCAACTCGCTGATCAGCCAATAAGGACGACCTTCGGATAAAAGCGCAACCCGCTGACCATATTGCAAGTCATTGGCTAAAAACCCATTGGCCAACACCTCCACTTTATCGAAGGTCTCTTTATAAGACGTTGACTGGTAAACAGCCTCCCGTTTATCCCACAAAAAAGGACGATCGCCGTATTGCTTCACACTATCCTCAAAAAACTGTATCAGGCTCTTCATTTAATATCTTTTTATCTATTGCATTAACAGAATGTGCAAATATAAAAGATATTAACAGATAAGTTATATTTGCACGAAAAATCACAGTTCATGAATCGATTCGACTCAGCATCCTTAAAATCATACAACACTTTTGGCATTGATGTCAAAGCCCGCCATTTTTGCATTTGCCACACCAAAGAAGAGATAAAAGATCTTTTATCAGAATTCCGGAACGATTCGTTTTTAATAATTGGCGGAGGAAGCAATCTGCTCTTCTTGTCTGATTTCAAAGGCGTGGTGATTGCACCTTGCATCCAAGGGATTGAAGTGGTTGAAGAACTGGGGCAAACCGTGACCATCCGTGCCGGTTCAGGCGTTGTATGGGATGACTTGGTGGCCTGGTGCGTGAACAGAGGATATGCGGGGTTGGAAAACTTGTCGTTGATTCCTGGTCACGTGGGAGCCTCCCCTGTGCAAAACATAGGCGCCTATGGGGTTGAAGCTGGCGATTCCATACAAAACGTGGAAGGCCTTTTTATCGATTCTGGAGAAGATTTCCGCCTATCGAAGGCAGATTGCCAATTTGGATACCGCCAGAGCATCTTCAAAAATGAGTTCAAAAACCGTTGCGTGATCACATCGGTGGAGTTCCTGCTCAGCAAGTCACAACAGGTAACTCTGTCGTATGGCCATGTGCGCAGCGAAGTGGAAAAACTGGGTGAAATAAACCTTGAAAACATCCGAAAAGCAATCATAGCCATCCGCGAGAGCAAATTACCCGATCCGGCACTAATGGGCAACGCAGGCAGTTTCTTTAAAAATCCGGAGGTGGATGAGGATTTGGCCGATTCATTAAAACAACAATATAACGACTTAGTGATATACCCATTGCAGAACGGAAAAGTAAAACTTCCGGCCGGGTGGTTGATTGAAAAAGCAGGCTGGAAAGGCTTCAGGAGGGGTGCCGTAGGGGTTCACGACAAACAAGCCTTGGTGCTAGTGAATTACGGTGGTGCCACAGGAAACCAAATTTTGGATCTTGCGCACGAAATACAATCCTCGGTACATGAAAAATTCAAAGTGTCCTTGGAGATGGAGGTCAATGCCATATAAAAAAAGAGCCATAAGGCTCTTTTTTTATTACAACATGCGAACTAACAGCCACACATCGCCATATTTTTCATATTGGCTGCGAATATCGGCAATGCGTGTCCTGGCCATGGATTCATCGTCGTACGAAGCCACCGAGACGCGGTATAGACCATTCTCATTTTCGAGGATGCTGGGTGCAAATTTTTCAGCAACCAACTGCTGGCGGAAATTGCGGGCATTGTCCAGAACCTTGAACGAACCAATGATCACATAAAATTTACCGGCCTTTTCGTTCGCTTGGGTTTCAATAATCTTAACCTTCTCCTGCTTCACCACAACCTCTTTAGCTGCTGGTTTTTCAACAGGAGCCTCTTTCACCTTAACACTTGATGGGGCTTTGGTTGCAGGCTTGTCGCCAAAGCTTGAGGAGCCCTTGTTCAGCGACGAACAACTGGTTATAACTGTTAGAGAAGCAAGAACAAATAGATAAAAAATAGTTTGTTTCATATTATCATCATTTTAAATTATTATCGTCCAAAATACAAACTCTCCACAAAACGTTTCCGAGTGATGAAATAACGCCAGGCCTCGTTGGTAAGGCTGTTTTGTAAAAATTCCTCGAAATAATTATTAAACAGGATGCCAAAAGTAATAAAACGTTGGTTTTTACAAATCATTTCATTCTCCTGCGCAACAATTCTTTTGATGAATTCATTGATTGGAAGCTTAAAATCAATCTCCCCAGCAAAAACTCCTTCGCGCAAACCGCTATTGATATTAGTGATGAACAGATCGAAGATCTGCTGAAGCAGATCGACAAAACGCTCTTCGGAGAAAAGAGGGGAATAGGATTGCAAACGGGCGAATATACAGGGGTGAACATCCTTGTAACGGTTATAAACCTCCTGCCCTACAACTATAAAGTTATCGATGGCGTTCTGACTGGCAAAATCATATTGATCCAAAGCGTGCTCAAAAGAGCGTTTCTCAAATCGCAACATCTTCTCAATCAATATATCCGGAGATGGAAACACCTCAACCATTTCATTCAGGCTGATTTGCAACTCATCGGCCAATTCACTCAAATCAAGCTTCACGGGAGCCTTGTAAAACATATATTCACGAACTTGCCCTATGATCTGTTCCTGATTGTTTTGCATGGTGTATGGATTTATTGATTTCAACAATATGAACTAAAAACTTTCGCAGCCGCAATATAACCTAACATGGTCCAGTATGTTTGCTGTACCATCAAAAATAACAAAATTTTATATCTAACAGCAGTTCACAACTGCTTTTATTGAAGTATTGCACGATAAAACACCTAATTGGATAAGCACACAAAAGATTCCTCCTCGGGGAAGTAATAACAGATAA
>JAGPIS010000243.1 GCA_018054835.1 Breznakibacter sp.
AATTGTTGGCTGCACAGTCCATGGGGCTTGAGAACGCCGTGATTGCGGATAGGGGTGAGGCTGGCCAGGACAGAGGTTTTGTGCTGGTGGAAAAAGGTGCTGTGAGGGGTTATGGTTTTTTGTCGGAAATGGATTCAATTACCAGTATTGAGGATTTCAAATCGTCGATAGAGGTGGTGACGGATTCGTTACCTGTTCGTTCTTATATTAGGGATTATCTAAATCAGCATTCTGTTGAGAGGATTCTGCGCTTTTAATATTTACTTGCCCACCCGCCAGAAGGATTGCACCGGCTTTGATTGGCTGCGTATGGGAAAAACGCCTTTATTGGCTGTCCTCACATCTTCGATGGTGTAAAATGCCGTTGGATGCACCCTGTTGATGATTTGGTTCACAGATTTTATTTCAGCACGCTTGATGATGCAGAAGATGATGCTCACAGATCCCTGGCTGCCCTGTTCATCGACGGTGGTAACGCCATAACCCTCCTCAATCAGGCTCTTGATCAGGTTTTCGCCCGAATGGTGGATGATAATTCGCAAATTGACATACCCCAGTGCGAGCCTTTCTTCAATTATCAGGCCTATCAGATTGCCTGTGGCAAAGCCCCCTGCATAAGCAATATAGTAAAACCACATATCCAGATTCTGGAAAATTTTACTCATGGCCAGCAACCAAATCAGCACTTCGAAGAACCCCAATATGGGTGCAATGTATTTGTATCCTTTCGAAATAAAAATAATCCTCATGGTGCCGATGGATACGTCAGCCACCCGGGCAAGAAATATCAGAACCGGAATAAGGATGTATGAAATGAGGATCTCCTGGCTCATGGCAAAGGGTTAGAAGTTTGCCAAAAATTCGGATAATTTGACAATGTAGCGTTCTTGGGCACCCAAGGCTATTTCATTTTTTTCGGCATCCACCACGGCTACATCAAAAAATAGGCGCCTATCGTCCACATATTTCAGGCAGGCATTGCAAAATATGGTGTCGTTTTCGCGGGCTGGCGCTATGTGTTTGACGTTGATTTCCACACTTACTGTTTCGTATCCTTCGGGCAATTTTGTGTCCACCAGCTCAATGCAGGTGTCCTCCATGAATTTAATGACAGCGATGGTCGATAGTACATCCAGTTTTCCGTTGGTATTGGAGGCCAGATGCTCCCTGCTCACTTTCATTTGGCTGGCCAAGGTAATGCCTTCGGGTAAATTGAATTTCATAGTAATAGGTCTTTTATGTGAAGTTACCGGGTTGTCCCGGTAACAGTGCAAATTTAGCGTAATTCGTAGGTTGGTCAATTTTATTGTTGACCAATGCTCAGAATTCCGAGGTGAAATGGAACTCTATATTTTTAAAGTTTTCCTGTGCCAGTTGTAGCATATAACCCGAGTCGGCCAAAAACACATCACGGCCATATTTGTCCTTGGCCATGTACTGGTTCTTGCGTCTTTTGAAGTCGTTGAGTTCGGCTGCATCGTTGCTTCGGATCCAACATGCCTTGTACAGGTTGATGGGTTCGTAGCGGCAGGCTGCAGAATACTCGTGCAACAAGCGATATTGAATCACCTCGAACTGAAGGGCTCCTACGGTGCCGATAATTTTTCGGCCGTTGAATTGGCTAACAAAGAGCTGGGCAACCCCTTCGTCCATCAGTTGGTCGATGCCTTTGGCCAGTTGTTTCGATTTTAACGGGTCGGCATTCTCTATGTAACGGAAAAGTTCGGGCGAGAAGCTGGGTAAGCCTTTGAATATCAACTTTTCACCTTCAGAGAGGCAGTCGCCAATCTTGAAGTTGCCGGAGTCGGGAATACCCACGATATCGCCGGGATAGGCTTCGTCGATGATTGATTTTTTATCGGCCATAAATGCAGTGGGGCTGGAGAATTTCAGATCCTTGCCCATTTGCACATGACGGAAGTTCTTGTTGCGTTCGAACTTGCCCGAACAGACTTTCACAAAGGCGATGCGATTGCGGTGGTTTGGATCCATATTGGCGTGTATCTTGAACACAAACCCGCTGAATTTTTCCTCCTCAGGCTGCACCATCCGATCTTCTGTTTTCGAGGGCAGGGGGGAGGGAGCTATCTTGAGGAAACAGTGCAACAGTTCGCGTACGCCAAAGTTGTTCAATGCACTGCCAAAGAATACCGGGGCTACCTCCGCACCCAAATAGGTGTTGACATCGAATTCGGGATAAACACCTTCGATCAACTCCAACTCCTCGCGCAACTTGTTGGCTGCCCGCTGGCCAATATATTCATCTACTTCGCTGCTGTTGATGTCGCTGATGCTGATGCCCTCCTCCAACGATTGTTTGCTGGGGGTGAACAGGTAAAGGCTTTTTTCGAATAGGTTGTAAACGCCCTGAAAATCTGGGCCATTGCCAATGGGCCAACTAAGTGGCCTCACTTTTATCTTGAGCTCCTCTTCCAGTTCATCCAAAAGGTCGAATGGGTCTTTGCTGGGGCGGTCCAGTTTGTTTACAAACACCATCACGGGTGTGTTGCGCATGCGGCACACTTCCATCAGCTTGCGGGTTTGGGTTTCAACCCCTTTGGCGGCATCCACGGCAATGATTACACTGTCCACGGCTGTGAGGGCGCGGAAGGTGTCTTCGGCAAAATCCTGGTGCCCGGGTGTATCGAGAATATTCACTTTGTAACCCTCGTATTCAAAACCCATCACCGATGTGGCA
>JAGPIS010000244.1 GCA_018054835.1 Breznakibacter sp.
AAATGGTGAGTTGTACGAGATGGTGTTGTATCGCCTTCAGAAGTCGGCCAAAGTTGTAGTAAATCAGATTTCTTGATATGGCTGTTGATTCGGGATTGGATGATCAGGATTTGATTGACGGATGTTTACGTAATGACCGGAAGATGCAGGAGGCTTTGTATCGCAAATATGCGGCTGAAATGCTCCGGATTTGTCGCTCTTATGAGCCCGATGGCGATTTGGCCAAAGATATCCTGCAAGCTGCCTTCTTGAAGGTTTTCCGCAACCTTAAGAATTTTTCGGGCAACGGTTCGCTGCATGGGTGGATTCGCAGGATCATCACCAATACTGCCATTGATTCCTTTAGGAGACGGCAAAAAGAATATTGTCTGGTGCGGATGGATGATGTATCCGTTAGCGAGGAGCCCTCTTGCGAGATGCCCGATGGGGAGCAGTGGGAAGATATTTTGCAGAAGGTTGCCCTCTTGCCCGATGGCGCCCGCCATGTGTTCAATCTATACGCATTGGAGGGACTTGGTCATAATGAGATTGCCGAAATGCTTGGGATCAGCGAAGGAACCTCTAAGTCGCAATTGAACCGCGCCCGGCAATTGCTGAAACAACAATTGGTAGGCCTCGATTTATAGATGATGGTTATGAAGGAAAAAGATTTTATAGAACATTATAGAAATCTGGTGGAGCAGGAGGGAACGGGAGTTTCCGACTCCTCTGGCCTTGCATCGTCATCGCAAAAAAATGCTCCTATCAATCCGGATCTTGATATGGTTTGGGAGGGCATTTCAGAGCAGCTGGACATAGACCAGGTGTGGGAAGGCATCAGCGGTGAATTGGATCGGGATCGCAAAAAAATATTGTATTTACGAATTGCCTCTGTGGCTGCAGCTGTGCTATTGCTGGGCGGACTCTTTCTGTTTGTGGATAAGCCAATCGTCCCGATGGAAAAGCCGGTGAATCTTGTCCAAGGTGTACTAGAGGTGCCGCATACTGATGTGGCAAGAGATTCTGTTCAGCTCGAAACTTTGTTGCAGCCCAATATTACCGATACGTTAGTTTATTTGGATTCCCATGATCAAGCCTCCCAGGCTGATCTTCCCAGTCCTGTGGCTGCGGAAGCAGGCATGCCTCAATTGTTAGCGGAGGATGGGTTGGATGCCATGCAACTTTCCGAGGGCGTTTCCATCAAACGGAAACCTTTGTTCTTTGCCGGTAAATTCCAGATGGATCCGCTGCTTCAAATCAAGGCCTCCGAGGATTTGAAGATGGCTATGGAAATAACTAATCCTCTTAACGCTATTCCTTTAGAGGAAAATAAAAAAGCCTCGCAATCACCCGTTTATTCGCTATCGGAAAATAGCACAGTACCTAAACGATGGTCGCTGGGGGCTGTTTCGGCCTTGAAAAACACTTATCTGTTGAATCGCGAAACGATGGATGGGTTTGGTGCTTCGGGCATGAACCGGTCGCATATTGTCGTCACCCCTGATTTTGGGCTTGAGCTGGGGTACGCCTTGGCTGGGCGTTGGCAGGTGGCAGCAGCCCTGTTCTTCAATTCGCCGGTGACTCAACGTTACGATCAGTATTGGCATGGTGAGTACACTTCCAAAGTTATCGACCTGAAATATTTCGCGGCTGAGATGGTTGTCAAGCATCGGGCCAAAAATAGTTTGTTGTTGCCAAACCATCTTTACCGCAAGAATGTGGTGGGCGTTTATGCCGCCCAGCTTCGGCGTGCTTCAATGGAGGTGCAGGATCAAAAAGAAGACATCTCCAGTCGCTATGCTGTGGGGGATTATGGTGTGGTGTTGGGGCAGGAGTTTGAAACCCGCTTTAAGGGACCGGTTAATTTTACGGCCGGACTACGTTTGAAAATGGGGGTGCCCAATATTTACCGGGGCGATGAGCTTAATTCCGGACGATTCAACCATACCCGCAATGCAGCCTTGGAAGTGCGGGTGGGCATGTTCTTTCAATGGGGTAAGATGTATCGACCAATTAATAATTCAATTGCTTATATTCCCTGTGCTTGTGAAAAAAATGATTAAAAATATTGTTTTCATTCCAACCTTTATTATTTCTTTTCGTCTATCAATTGTAAGCGATAGAAGTACAGATTTAATGAATTAGTTTTAATCTATAAATTATTATTGGTATGAAAAATTTGAAAAGTTTATTTGGTTTTGTTCTTGTGTTGGGTTTAGCTTCCGGCTGTTCAAGCGATGATGATACGAGCAAATTGACCCTGGCCTTGCGCACCAACACCCAACCTACTGTTGTGGCAAAAGCGGCCTCAGTGAACAACCTGGTGATCGACAAGTTTTTGGTGAACATCACCGAAATCGAATTTGATATTGACAATGAATTGCAGCCTGAATTGCCCGATTCTGTGGATTCGGATGAAATTGTTGGTCCGTTTGTGATTGACTTGGCTTCTACTCAGGCAGAAAAAGGGCTTTTGTTGGGCGCAACAGCCATTCCTGCTGCGGCTTATGAGGATATTGAGTTTGAATTTGATGTTTGCCGCGATTCAAAATATCCTGAGTTGGTTGGGCATTCGGTTTATGTGAGTGGTTCGGTCAACGGTAAACCTTTTGTGATTACCACCAATGAGAATTGGGAGGTTGAGATTGACTTTGAAGACCATTCCAACTTTGTGTTTAGTGGCGACCCTCAAAAACTGTTTATTGACTTTAATTTGTA
>JAGPIS010000068.1 GCA_018054835.1 Breznakibacter sp.
GGCATTGCCAATGTGGTGGCCTCCAGCGGAACGGCACTAACACCCGACCAGATCAGGCTGATTGCCCGATTCACCCCCAACATTACCGTGCTGTACGATGGCGACAACGCAGGGATCAAAGCCTCCTTGCGTGGTATCGACCTCATCCTGACCGAAGGGATGAACGTGAAGGTACTACTGCTGCCCGACGGCGACGACCCCGACTCCTTTGCCCGCAAACATACTGCCGAGGAGTTCATCCAATACATACGCGACAACGAAACCGATTTCATCAAGTTCAAAACCGGCCTCCTGCTCAAGGATGCAGAGAACGACCCGGTGCAACGTGCCCGTCTGATTCAAGAGATCGTGGGATCCATCACCATCATCCCCGACCCCATATTGCGGTCGTTGTACGTCAAAGAGTGCAGCACCCTGATGAAAGTGGAGGAACAGGTGCTCTACAACGAAATCAATAAGATACAACGCCAAAAACTGGAAAAAGCCGGTTACACAGGCTATGCATCTCAACAATACAAACCGGCACCACCCGTAGCCGACATCCCCATCAACACCTCCAACAACCCCTTCGAAAATGAAGAACGGGAGGTGTTACGCTTCCTATTGAAATACAGCGACGAGCTTTTGATTACCGAGGAGGTTACCGAAGAGACGCACAAAACAACCGTTGGCCAATATATCCTCAATGAATTGAGGAGCGATGGTTTGCGCAGTGTCAACCCGCTTTACAACCTGGTTTTGGAGGAGTACGAACAGGCACAAGCAGCAGGCAACGAACCCATTGCCATGCGTTTTTTCGTAAACCACGCCAACGCCGAGATAAGCCAGCTGGCCTCCGACTTGCTGGGCAACGAATACACATTGAGCAAGATCCACCTGCGGTTCACCACCGTCAAACACGAAAAAGAGCTGTTGATCAGTCTGGTTCCAAAAGTGGTGGCCGAATTGAAACTCAAAAAGGTGAAACACCTGATTGACGAATGCAGGCTCAAACTCCAGCAAATTGAAAAGGAAGGCAACAACGAAGAGCAATGGGTTAAACAGATGCAAGAACTGATGATGTGGGAAAAGGTGAAAGGCGTCATTTCGCAAACCTTAGGATACCGCACCATCGTGTAACAAAATCAACAGAAAACATTTATTGACATGCTCAACCGCATAAAAGTGATTGGCTTTGATGCCGACGACACGCTTTGGATCAACGAAAACTTCTTCCGCCAAGCAGAAGCCGAATTTGCAGGCCTGATGAAGGAGTACGCCTCCGAAGGGGAGGTCATTAAAACCCTTTACGACGTCGAATACAGGAACATCCCACTATACGGTTATGGCATAAAAGCCTTCATGCTGTCGGTGATGGAGACCGCGCTATTGTTGAGCAGCCAAAATCCCAACCCTTCCCTCATCGCCAAAATCATCGAAATCGGCAAACAGATGTTGGTACTTCCCGTGGAGCTCCTGCCCGGCGCGCAAGAGATATTAGAGGCCCTGGCACCCCACCACCGGCTGGTGCTGGCCACCAAAGGCGACCTGCACGACCAACAGCGAAAACTTAAAGAATCGGGGCTTGAGCAATATTTCCACCATGTGGAGATCATGAGCGAGAAAACAACTTTGGAGTATGGCAAACTACTGCGACACATCGATTTGGATGCCAGTCATTTCATGATGATTGGCAACTCACTGAAATCGGATGTGTTGCCAGTGCTGAAGTTGGGTGGCAAAGCAGTGCACATTCCATACCACATCACATGGGCACACGAGGTGGTGGACGAACCCATCGAGCATCCCGACTTTTACACCATTGAATCGCTGCTGGAACTGAAAACGGTATTTATGGACACGCTTCAACCAAATGGATAAATGGAGAGCATCCGCAAACCGACCGCACCACAAGCAAGCAATACAACAATTTTATTTATATTTGTAACACAACCATCAACAAACAACCAATGAAGACCCTCTTTCACGAGAACCAGGAATTTATAGAAGCCGTCATCAAAAAATGTGACATCTGTTTTATCGGTGTCACCGGCAACGACATGATCCCCTATGTTTTACCCATGAATTTTGGCTATCGCGACCAAGTGGTCTATCTTCATTCGGCACCCGAAGGACGTGTGATCAAAACCCTCCATGAAAACAACAACATCTGCATCACCTTTTCCACCGACCACGAACTGGTGTTCCAGAACGAACAGGTAGCCTGCAGTTACCGTATGAAAAGCAAAAGTGTGATTGTATGGGGAAAGGTGGAGTTTGTTGATGACTTGGATGAAAAAAGGGAAGTACTCGACATTATTATGAAACAATATACCGATGCCCATTTCCAATACAACGACCCGGCCGTGCGCAACGTGAAAATATGGAAAGTGCCCATCGAGCAGGTGACTTGCAAGGAGTTTGGCGCACCTCACGACGCCTACCGAAACAAAACCAACCCACACAAATAATCAAACGCTTAACAGCAAAACCTAGACCTATGTTCCGACTAACAGCTACGCTGCTTTTAACACTCATAACCCTTACCATCAAGGCACAAACCACCATGCCTGAAAAACCAAATTACGGGCTTTCGTTTAATTCCGAAAAGGAGCTGTCCACACTCAACTTGAGTGACTCCACAGGGTGGATCATCAGCAAAAACGGGAATGGCGGCAAATGCCTGAAACAGGTTGGCAAAAACTTCCAGAAGGACAGCACCATCCGCTCCACCATCCTATTTAAAACCCCCGATGTGGGAAGCTATATCTTGGAGGCCGACGTAATGCAGACACCAACCAACTACGACCTGGTGCATCTTTGTCTGATATTCGGATACCAGGGTGCCGACCAATATGCTTTTGCCCAGTTGGCCTCACAAGCCGACCGTTTCACTCACAATGTATTTATCGTGGATAAGAATGACCAACAAAGGATTCTTGAGAAACAGGAGAAGGCAATTGACTGGGGCTTTGAACAGTGGCACAAAGTGAAGATTGAGCGCAACACCACCTTAAGCAGCATCAAAGTATGGGTTGACGACAGCCTGGTGTTTGAATCGAACGATGAACGCCTGATGCACAAAGGGCAGGTGGGACTGGGCAACTCGGGCGACAGCTATAAGCTCGACAACCTGAAATTATGGATTGCACAATAACCGCAGCATGGTATTGAATTATATTTGGGTTGCATTTTTCATCCTGGCTTTCGTAACAGGCCTGGTCAAACTGATTTTTTTCGGTGACATGGAGGTATTCCCGGCCATGATGAATGCCACCTTCGACATGTCGAAAACCGGTTTCGAAACCTCACTCTATCTTACCGGTGTGTTAACACTTTGGATGGGACTGATGCGCATTGGCGAAAAAGGCGGCATGGTCAACATACTGGCTCGGCTGGTGGCGCCTCTCTTTGTACGAATATTCCCCGATGTGCCCCGCAACCATCCGGCCTATGGCAGCATCATCATGAACCTATCGGCCAACATGCTGGGCCTCGACAATGCAGCAACCCCCATGGGGCTCAAGGCCATGAAGGAGCTCCAAGAGGTCAACCCCAACAAAGATACCGCCTCCAATGCCCAAATCATGTTTCTGGTGCTGAACACTTCGGGACTCACCATTATCCCCGTCACCATCATGGCCTATCGGTCACAATGGGGAGCCATCAACCCTGCCGATGTTTTCATCCCCATCCTGCTGGCCACCTTTTTCTCCACAATGGCCGGACTGCTCTCAGTGGCCTTTGTGCAGCGCATCAACCTGCTGAACAAGGTAGTAATGGCCTATTTGGGAACTTTCTCAGTGCTGATTGGCTTGGCACTCTACTCCCTGAGCCGTATGGAGCAGGAAACCATACAAACCATCTCATTGGTGAGCGCCAACCTGCTGCTGTTCACCATCATCATCAGCTTCATACTGATGGCATTGCGCAAACGGGAAAATGTTTACGATGCCTTTATCGAAGGTGCCAAAGATGGATTTTCAACCGCTGTCAAAATCATCCCTTTCCTCATCGCTATACTGGTGGCAGTTGGTGTTTTCAGGGCCAGCGGCTTGCTCAACATCATTATTGAAGGCATTGCGGTGGCCATCCATTTCATAGGGTTCGACACCACCTTTGTAGAGGCCTTACCCACCGCCTTTATGAAACCACTCAGCGGCAGTGGTGCCCGCGGACTGATGATTGAATCGATGAAGACCTTTGGTGCCGATTCGTTTGTGGGCCGCCTCTCCTGCATATTCCAAGGAGCAGCCGACACCACCTTCTATATTTTGGCCGTCTATTTTGGCTCCGTGGGCATCAAAAAAACCCGCCATGCGGTGGCCTGCGGGTTGATTGCCGATTTGGCCGGGGTCATTGCCGCCATATTCATCGCCTACCTTTTCTTTGGATAGATAGTATAATATTGGCTAAACCCTCATTCCTTAACTCTATCAGGAGTGAGAATTGTTCGCCATTGCCACCAATGAGGCGCACCATAATTTTTGCAAACCGCAAAGCCCAATAATCCTTAAGGGACAGAACACCACAACCATTTTTCTGGTTTAAAATGAAAAACCAAAAGGAATTTTAAAATTAACTTCCTATATTTGTTCGGTAATCAACGAACAATAATGTCGAATAAAGAGATCATTACTGAAGAGCAAAAAAAGATGGCCCGCTATGCAAAGGCTTTGAGTCATCCCATCCGCATGTATGTGCTGGAAACACTCTCCAAACAAAGCTGTTGCTACAGTGGCGACTTGACAGAAGAGTTGCCAATCGTGAAATCAACCTTGTCGCAGCACCTTAAGGAACTGAAAGATGCCGGATTGATTCAAGGGGAAATAGAGACACCCAAAGTGAAATATTGCCTCAACAAAGAAAACTGGAAAGAGGCACAAGATTTGTTCAAAAAGTTCTTATTGATTGACTAATGTGCTAATGCGATAATGTGGTAATGTGGTAATGTGGTAATGTGGTAATGTGATGATGTGATGATGTGATGATTTTTAAAATGGGATACTGTATTGACTGCACAATGTAAAAAACGTCTATCTATAGATTTTAACTCTAAAATGCATTTTTCTAACAATTTTGCCAATTAAACAAAAACACCATGCAAAACGCAGTATTAGATTTAAGCTTTGCATTTGCACTCAGAATCATTGAATATACAGAACTTCTAGAAGAACATAGAAGATTTGTTATCGCAAAACAACTCTTGAGATCGGGAACGTCAATAGGAGCCAATATTAACGAAGCACAAAATGCAGAAAGCAAAGCCGATTTCATTCATAAACTCAAAATATCAGCAAAAGAAGCAAATGAAACAGAATATTGGTTAAAGCTATGTTCCCAAGCAAAAGCGTACCCCGACCCGACGGACTTGCTGGAACAACTTTTAGCCATTCAAAAGCTACTATCCAAAATCATTCACTCAACAAAACTAAATACTCATGAAACTAAATAATTAGCACATCAAACAATCAGCATATTAGCACATTAAACAATTAACACATCAAACTTATGGAAATCAAAGTATTAGGCACCGGATGCACCAAGTGCAAGACATTAGAAAAAAACACCATTGAGGCAGTTAATGAGTTGGCCATCCAGGCCACTGTCACCAAAGTTGAAGACATCGTGGAAATCATGAACTTTGGCGTGATGACCACACCAGCCTTGGTGGTTGATGGCAAAGTGGTACTAAAAGGTAGAGTGCCTTCGGTTGAAGAGATCAAGCAATTGTTAACCAAATAATATTTTTACAGATGAGAAAATTAATCACCACACTCAGTTTTATTTTTGTATTGGGAGTATTGACTGCCACCGCCCAATGTTGTGGCAACCACGCAGCCGAAAGCAAGCAATCTAAAACGACCGCAGTCAAAACTAACGATGCTTCTGCAGTTAAAGCCTACTACTTTCATGCCACACGCCGTTGCGCCACCTGCAATGCGGTAGAAGACGTGACCAAACAAGCTCTGAAGGAGTATTATGGCGACAAGATTGCGTTCTCGTCCATCAACC
Source organism: Breznakibacter sp. (assembly GCA_018054835.1). Taxonomy (GTDB): domain Bacteria; phylum Bacteroidota; class Bacteroidia; order Bacteroidales; family Marinilabiliaceae; genus JAGPIS01. The sequence continues at coordinate 5,995 of JAGPIS010000068.1, forward strand.
GCGAAGAAGAAAAGGGCAACCCACTGATTGCCAAATATAAGGTATCGGGACAAACCCTGATCATTGTGAAAGGCGATAAAGTGGTCAACCTCACCAATGAAGCCTTTATGAATGCACGCACCAAACCCGAAAACCTAAAAGCAAAAATCAAATCAACAGTCGATGGTTTAATTAATTGATGTGATAATGTGATAATGTGATAATGTGCTGATGTGATAGTCAATTGATTAATTAGCACATTAAGTAATTAACACATCAAGTAATTAGCATATTAGCACATCAAGTAATTAGCACATTGATCAATCAGCACATCAAGTAATTAGCATATCAGCACATTAAACAATCAGCACATTAAAATGGAAATACTGCAACAATTTTTTGAATCATCACAGATTCCTCTATTATCCGCTTTTTTATTGGGGCTGATGACAGCCATAAGCCCTTGCCCATTGGCCACCAATATAACCGCCATTGGCTACATCAGTAAAGATATTGAAAACCGGCGCAAGGTGTTTATCAACGGTTTGGTTTACACCCTAGGACGGGTTATTTCATACACCGCCATTGGAGCCATCTTCTTTTTCGGAGCCAGCCAATTCGACTTGTCCGGCCCGCTCCAGGAGTGGGGCGAAAAACTTTTGGGGCCGCTGCTGATTGTCATCGGGTTGTTTATGCTGGGTGTCATCAAGCTCACCATTCCAGGCTTAGGATCCCTCACCGAGAAGATGGAAGATAAATCGAAAGGTGGCTTTTGGGGAGTCCTTTTGCTCGGCATCGTCTTCGCATTGGCGTTCTGCCCTTACAGCGGAGTACTCTACTTCGGCATGTTAATCCCCATGACGGTAAGCAGCTCAAGTGGCTTGCTCCTACCCGTGTCGTTTGCCATTGCCACCGGCATCCCGGTGATCATCTTCGCCTGGCTGATTGCTTTTAGCGTGGGTTCCATCGGCAACTTGTATAAAAATATCAAGGCCTTCGAAATTTGGTTCCGCCGGGTTATTGCCGTGGTTTTCATACTGGTTGGGGCATTCCAGATTTACACCATCTTTTTGGCCTGACAATTAAAAAAATTCACACCAAATGTTCGCGTTATTACGAACAACAGACAAACATTATGAGTAAATCAAATCTTTTACCAAAAGGGGCAGCGGAAAGTGAGTGCATGGCTTGTGGCATGGAAGCACCAAATAAAAATTTGCTGCAAGGGAATAAAAAAAGGATCAGGCTGATCATTTCCATTTCAATAGTCCTACCCCTACTGTTGGCGCTTTACCATTTTCTACCCGCCTTAGTCGATGCCTTCACATACGACCTCCTAGGATTGCAGGCCGAATCGCATCTGGGCGCCTCCGTCAATTTCTTTTTCTACGACACGGTGAAAATTCTGATCCTGCTCTTCCTCATCAGCAGCTTGATGGGTGCCGTCAATGCCTATTTCCCTGTGGATCGGCTGAGGATTTACCTCACCACAAAAAAACTGTATGGGTTGGAGTACTTCTTCGCCTCCTTTTTTGGTGCTGTCACCCCATTTTGTTCCTGCTCCTCCATTCCACTCTTCATCGGGTTTGTAAAAGGTGGAATCCCCCTTGGCGTCACCTTTGCCTACCTCATCACCTCTCCTTTGGTGAACGAAGTGGCGGTGGCCATGTTCCTGGGCTTGTTCGGTATCAAAGCCACCCTTATTTATGCCGGAAGCGGAATCCTGATGGGGGTGATTGGCGGCTACATACTTGGCAAGATGAAGCTTGACAAATACTTGAGCGATTGGGTTCGCCAAGTGCAGCAAAACTCAATAAAAGAAAACGAAGCGTGGGAAGGTGAAAAGACCCCATTCATAGACCGATTGCCTACCATCATTGCCGATGGATGGGAAATTGTGCGCAAGGTGTTGCTGTATGTCATCATCGGCATTGCCATTGGAGCTGCCATGCACGGCTATGTACCCGAGAATTTCTTCACCGAATTCCTATCGGCCGACAAATGGTATGCGGTTCCCTTGGCAGTTATCTTGGCGGTGCCCATGTACGCTAATGCGGCCGGAATCGTGCCGGTGATCCAGGTCTTTGTGGCCAAAGGGGTTCCACTTGGTACGGCCATTGCCTTTATGATGGCGGTGGTGGGGCTATCGCTGCCCGAAGCCACCCTGCTCAAAAAAGTGATGAAATGGAAACTCATCGGGATCTTTTTTGGTGTCATCACGTTGTTCATCATCACGCTGGGATTTCTGTTCAACCTGATACTTTGAGAAGAAAGAAGAGTGTAGTTTTCCTAAAGCTTAAACCATGGAACACAACCATCAACACACACCGGTTATCACCAACCTCAACAGAGCTTTCATCATAGGGATAACCATCAATTTGCTGTATGTGGTTATTGAGTTTGTTGCCGGATTGTATCTCGACTCTTTGGCACTAATTACGGATGCCGGCCACAACCTAACCGATGTGGCTTCGCTAGCCATGGCCATGCTGGCTTTCCGCCTGGCCAAGGTTAAGTCGAATGAAAAGTTTACTTATGGTTATCGCAAATCAACCATTTTGGTGTCGCTCATCAACTCGGTGGTGCTTTTTGTGGCCATTGGCGGAATCCTATGGGAAAGCATCGGCCGATTGCACAACCCGGTGGTGGTGCAAGGCGCTCCGATTGCCATGGTGGCCGGCATTGGCATCCTGATC
>JAGPIS010000245.1 GCA_018054835.1 Breznakibacter sp.
GTCGGTAACTGTGACATTATTTTTCTTCTTCTCAGAATCTTTAATAATTAAGGTGTTGCCAAGTCTGATATGATCGTTGAATAGGTTGAAAGTATTTCTTGACCGGAGGTTGAATGCCTGGTAGCCCGATTTGATCAGGATCCCTTCCTGGTTGAGGAGTCCTGCCGACAAGTTGTAGGTTGCGTTTTTGGTTCCGCCTGCAATCGTCAGGTTTGCCTTGACAATAGGAGCTGTCCGGAACATCTCTTCTTGCCAGTCAGTTCCTTGGTTCCCGTTCCAGTTTGCAATTGTGGCAGGAAGCTTGGTTTGGTCAGGGAATGTTGGCTTGATGGTTTTGATCCACTGGTTGGCGTCCATCATGTCCAGTTTTTTCACAGTGCTTTGCATGCCAGCAAATGCATTGATATCCACCTTCATGGGGGTGTTTTTTGAACCGCTCTTGGTTGTGATTAGTACCACGCCGTTGGCCGCGCGCGAACCATAAATTGCTGCCGCCGAGGCATCTTTCAGAATCTCCATGGATGCAATATCTGCTGGATCCACTAGGTTGATGTCGGCATAGACACCATCAATGACAAATAAAGGCGTATTTGATCCCAGCGACCCTATTCCTCGGATGTTGATATTCATGCCATCGCCTGGCTGGCCACCCATTGATGAAACGCTGACTCCTGCAACCCGTCCCTGCAGCGCATTGGCTGTGCTTCGTGCCACGTTTGCCTGGAGTCCCTTGCCCGAAACAGAAGATACTGCTCCTGTCAAGTGGCTCTTTTTGATTGAACCGTATCCAATTACTACCACCTGGTCGAGTTCCACACCTTCTGATAGTACAATATTGATGACCTCCTGCTGGGCAACCATAATTTCTTGGGATTCCATACCCACAAAAGAGACAACTAATGTTTGCCCTTCTGTTACCTGCAATGTGTACTTACCCGCCACATCGGTTATTGTTCCTGATCCAGGAGTGTTCTTAATCACAATATTGGCTCCAATGATAGGATTGTTGTCACTGGAGGTGACAATTCCAGTAATGGTTTTCTGCTGCTGGGCCCAGGAGCTCAGGGTGAACACGAGCAGCATAATGCAATGCATTATTAGCTTTTTTCTCATAGTTTACGTTATTTGTTTGTTTAAGTTTTACAACAGACGAAATTATGAGAGGGGAGCCCCTTTGCCAAGTATAAATTTTGCCTTTATTGATGTTTTCTTATCAATCTTTATCTGGCCAACAAACAAAACAGCCTTGATCAATGCCTTTTAGTTCATTAATGCATGTTTGCTTATTTTAGATGATGAAAAAATGTATTAATAGTTGTTAAATTCGTATTGGAAATTTAACTGTTTTAGTAAATGTTCACCTATTGAGATCTTTTGATCTTTTTTTGAATCGATCTTGTGAATTAAATAATAGTTTTCCTTTTTCTGTAGTTGTTTCGATACTCTGATGGTGAAATGCCTTTTACCCGCTTGAAAATCCGGTTGAAATTTGAAAGGTTGTTAAACCCGCAGCTGTAGCCAATGTCTGCAATTGATTGATAGGAGTCGATCAATAATCGGTTGGCCACACCTATCCTGAAATCCGTTATGAAATCAACGAAATTTTTAGAAGTCCTTTGTTTGAAAAATCTGCAAAATGAAGGTTGGCTCATATTGACCAATGCTGAAACGTCAGAGAGTCGTAGTTGGTTTTGGTAGTTTTTGCTGATGTATTCGATGATTATGTTGATTCTAGGATCCTCTTCAAGTGTATTGTTTTGCTTTATGAATGCACTGCTTGCCAACTCCCGAGAGTCGGTGCTCAATGATAATTCACGCAGTATGGAAAGCATCTTCAAGACAGAATAGAAACGGTCCGTTTCGTATGTGATTGATTTGATTAATGGCCTTACCTTTTCAATGGTGGAAGCACTAAATACCACCCCTTTTTTTGCTCTTTCAAACAAAATTTTTATGCTTTGAAATGGGTTTTTCCCCAGCAACTCCTCTGGGATGAAGGATGCGTGGAACTGAATGGTGATTTCCTGAATGTTCTGTGATTTGCATTCGTGGTTAACCCAGGCATGCTCCAGCTTGGGGTTGGTGATCAATACCAATTCTTCTTCTGCAATTGTCTCCACCGAATCGCCTACTATTCTTTGAGCACCCTTGGCATGTTCGATAAAATTCAGCTCGTACTCTGGATGAATGTGGATTGGAAAATTAAAGGTGTTTTTTATCCTCTCAATTACGATAAAACAATCTTGCGACGATATTGGCGAAATCTCTTTAAATAAATCTGATGTTGGTGCGATCATCGTTGAAAAAATATTGTTATTCAGAAAATAAACTGTTTGTTTGGCTTGTTTGGTTTTTTATGTAACGCTTGTTATAGACTGCGTTATGATCCAATTTGTGTTTGGTTTAGCCATGTTATCAAATTAACTTGATTCCAGTGTTATTCAAGTTTAATCATTCAAAAGACAATATTAAATAAAAATATCATTTGTTTACGTGTGTATTGATTGTTGCTCTTTTGTTTTTTGAAAAAAGACCTGTAACGCTGCAATGTTTTTTTTGCAGTATTACAGGTCTCCTGAAAATTGGTGTGGATTCTATTTTATGATCTTCGTTTGTTTAAATCATTGGATATTTGATGGAGGAATTTTTCATTCAATGGATAGAAAGAGATGAAAAGC
>JAGPIS010000069.1 GCA_018054835.1 Breznakibacter sp.
ATATACATGAAAGGGATGGATGATATTCGAGAAATCGTTTTTGACCTGCATTGAAATCATTCTCCTGCCACAAATTGCAGGAGATAATTCAAACAAATTGTTTATCTGATAAAAAACTGTCCCCACGAGGTTTCTTTATTAAAAGAGATATGCTAATTTTGCGACTTTAAAGAATGTCCGTGAGCATGACAAATTTTATACAGAGAACGATAACCGGAATTTTATTCACAATCATAGTTATTGGCGCAATAATCATACATCCCATATCGTATGGGGCCATATTTCTAGCCGTCATTATCATTGGCATCCGTGAATTCAAGAGAATGATAGACGACAACCAGAGTAAAATTCATTATAGCTCTGCGTTGACCATCAGCCTATTCATCTACCTTTTTTCATTTGCATTGCATTACTGGCATCTCCACATCAAATGGATCACCTTATTGGTTCCATTGACATGGTTGCCATTCATGATCGAACTGTTCCAGAAAAACCCGAAACCTTTCCGTAACATAGGGCTCACTTTCCTCAGCATCATCTACATCACCATCCCAATCACCCTCCTCCATTTAATGGCATTTAAGGATGGGGAATATGGTTTCATACCGGTGCTTTGCTTTTTCGTATTGGTTTGGATAAACGATTCGGGCGCTTACTTGGTTGGTGTAAATTTTGGGAAACACAAACTATACGAACGCATATCGCCCAAGAAAACCATTGAGGGATTTGTTGGCGGAATCGTATGTAACTTAATTGCTGCTTATTTCATTTTTCAATACACACAAATTGGAAGTTTATGGATCTGGATGGCCACGGCATTAGTGATTTCGGTCATTGGTACAGCAGGCGATTTGATCGAATCAATGCTTAAAAGAAGTCTCAACGTAAAGGATTCCGGAACCTTTTTACCCGGTCACGGCGGAATACTCGATCGTTTTGATGCTGCACTATTTTCAGCTCCCATGGTGAGTTTATTATTTTATTATTTCACTTAATAACGGAATCAATCAAGTCATGACCATTCACAAAGAAGGCTATGGAACCATAGCAGTTGTTTTCACCACCTTGGCAATCGTCAATGCTGTGGTTTACTTTTTAAGTGGACAATCGGCCAATGCACTGCAATGGAGTTTGATCATCTCAGCCATCCCCATGTTGCTGGTGCTGAACTTTTTCAGATCACCCAAACGGGAAGCGGTAACCAACGAAAAGGCTATCATTGCCCCGGCCGATGGCACCATTGTGGCCATTGAAGAGGTGGAAGAGACGGAGTACCTGAAAACCAAATGCTTGCAGGTATCCATCTTTATGTCGGTATTCAATGTGCACATCAACTGGTACCCCGTAAGAGGCCTAATCAAATATTTCCGTCACCACAACGGACGTTTCATGGGAGCATACCTGCCAAAATCGTCAACTGAAAACGAGCGCACTACCGTGGTGATTGAACAACCCGACGGCACCCAAATACTGGTACGCCAGGTGGCCGGTGCCATGGCGCGACGCATTGTTTGCCGCGCAGAAGAAGGCACTACCATAGCGCAAAGCCAGGAGATGGGTTTTATCAAATTTGGCTCGCGGGTGGATCTTTACCTGCCACTGGGCACCAAAATCGATGTCAAGCTAAATGACAAAACCACCGGAAGACAAACCATCCTTGGATGGTTGAAATAAAAAAAGAGGACTCGAATCGAGTCCTTTTTTTTATTCTTAATTTTTTTCGACGACAAACTTAGGAAAGAGGTATCGACGCCAATAAAAAATAGAGCTCGCCTCACTCCATATCCAGTTGAGCAATTCGTTGAAAGTGGTTTTCCAAGTGTTTCCGCATACCTTTCCTAAACTGACTAGGAGTGCCTGCAGCAAGGATGTCGACCAATTCCTTGTGTGACATGTACTTTTTATTGGTCACTGGCTTAACAATAAAACCACTCATATAAGCATGATGAAATGCTGTGATCAAAACTTTTTGAAACTCCATCAAAGTCCGGTTGCGCGTTATCTGATACAACTTCCCATGAAACAGAGTCTCGTGTTCTATGTCAAAAAGGACATTCTCAGTATCTTCAGGTTCCCCCTCCACAATCTTATATAAATCCGCAATGTCTTCGGACGTGATATGGTTAAAAATAAAATCAGCCATCCCCACCTCCAACACCAAACGCAACTCAAAAATATCTTTCAGCGTGGCATCATCCAACATCCAGGGTATCATTGATTTCTGAAGAAGGGAGGAGAGATCAGGACTTTTTATCACCGTCCCCTTATGTTTTTTTGAATCAATCAGCCCCCTTGTTTTAAGACGCGTGAGCGTCTCCCTGATAACGGTCCTGCTGACATTCATACTTTCGGCCAACTCAACCTCTTTGGGGATTGAATCACCGGGTTTCAATTCTCTATTAATAAAAAGTTGGATCAGCTGGGTCTCAACCTTATCCACCAAACTTCGGGTATCAATTTCATGAAATAAGGGTGATGTATTTTCTGTAAGCATGAATCAAGGGGTTAAAATCATATTTTGAACAATATTACTAAAAAAACTCGCAATCCTAATTAAAGACCACTGATTATTGATTATAAAAAGGCTCCAAATAATCTTATGGAAAAAAAGGTGAATTAATACGTAAATATGTTTTGAAATATTAAAAAAATCAAATACATTTGCGTTATGTATTACTTATGTCCAAATTTTATTTTTATGAACGAAACTAAAATTCAAAAAACAAGATTGGGGAAGATGCGGCATTGCTTACGCACCATTCTCCTATTGGCTGCTGTTGTATTGGCACCAAACCTGCTACTGGCTCAAACAAAAACAGTGACAGGAACCATCACCTCCGGTAGTGACAATCAAATACTACCAGGTGCCACAGTATATGTGAAAGGCACCACCAGCGGAACAATCACCGATTTTGAGGGCAACTACAGCTTGGTGGTTCCGGAAAATGCAACCTTGGTATTTTCATTCATCGGTTACATCTCCCAGGAAATTAATACGGAGGGAAAAACTGTCATTAATGTGATTCTTAATGAAGAAGCCAGCAAAATTGACGAGGTGGTAGTGACCGGTTACGGAGGCACTCAGAAGCGCTCCAAACTGACCAACTCCATTTCCACCGTCAAGGAGGAAATGCTTAAAACGGGGATTTTTTCCAATCCAGCTCAAGCACTTTCAGGAGCTGTTTCAGGGCTTAAAGTAACCCAATCATCAGGCAAGCCAGGATCTGTTCCATCCATAATACTGAGGGGTGGCACAAACTATGATGGTTCGGGATCACCTCTGGTGATCATAGATGGCCAAGTACGAAGCCTTAGCGACATCAACCCTGAAGATATTGAATCAATGGATGTCCTCAAGGATGCAGGAGCCACGGCGATATATGGTGCCCGTGCCAATAATGGTGTGATATTGGTCACAACCAAAAGGGGAAAAGAAGGGAAAACAGAAATATCGGTAAAAGCCCGAACAGGGTTGAATTATTTAGATGAACCATATAAGTTCATGAATGCAGGCGACTACCTATATTGGTCAAGGACGGGAGTTTACAACTCGAGCAGGGAGTGGCAAGATGCTGGTGGCAATTGGAAAGGCCATGGAACAACCGGAAACTTGATTGCTGCATCACCCTTTGGAACAGGAAATAAGTATTGGGATCCCAAAAATCCAACTACCCCATTGGATGGAAACAAATCCTCACTAGCCGTTTGGAGCCCAATGCTATTTACAGAAGATTTGCGTTTCTTATTGGATCAAGGTTGGAAAACAATGAAAGATCCTGTTTATGGCACAGAAATAATCTATTCAGAATTCGACCGCTCTGCAAATGCGTTTAACAAACCGGCCTTAACGCAAGACTATAACCTTTCCTTGTCGGGAGGTAACGAAAAAGGCAGCTACTATGCAGGATTAGGTTATTTACATGAAAATGGCTTGCCTATTGACACATGGTATAAAAGGTTTAATTTCACCTTTAATGCCGACTATAAATTAAGAGATTGGTTGACGTCATATAGTTCATTCAACTTCTCAGATGCAAAATGGAATGATGTCACTAACACATCAGAAGGTAACTATTTCGGGAGGATGTTAAGTGCTCCACCGACACAAAGGGAATACAATGCAAATGGTGAACTGTTGCTCGGTACCAACTCAGGCGATGGAAATCCCCTATACAACATGGAAAAATTCATTCGAGAAAACAACACGAACAAATTCTCATTAAGCCAAAGTTTCAATATCAAAATCATAAGCAAACTAAACCTAAAAGTAAATGGATCGTGGCTGTTCGACGAGGGAATCTATGAGTCATTTAATAAAGACTACCTTCAAAGTCCAGGGGTGATAAACACCACAAGGAATTCAAGCGCCTCATTTGACAGGACACTAAATCAAACCTATAACGCTGTGCTGAATTATGAATGGCAATACGCCAACCACACTGTGGCAGCTTTGGCTGGAAGTGAATTTTTCGACGGGTACATCAAAGGATTTTCTGCAAGTGGCTCGGGGGCACCAACCGACGATTTCAGAGACCTTGAATACACATCAAAACTTGAAAGCAAAAGAAACATAGATTCATATCATGTCCGAGAACGAATCCTATCGTTCTTTGGCCGGCTAAATTACGATTACCGCGAAAAGTACCTCCTATCGGCAACGTTCCGCCAGGATGGATACTCAAAACTACTGGACGACAACCGATGGGGGTTTTTCCCAGGCGTGTCTGCCGGATGGGTTGTGTCAAAGGAAGATTTCATGAGGGATTATGACAACATATTCTCATTCCTCAAAATCAGGGCGAGTTACGGATTAAACGGAAACGCCTCAGGGATTGGAGCATACACACTACAAGGAAGTTATGGTGCAGCGGCTTATGGCTTGCAACCTGGATATGTTATGGGTAACCTGCCCACTCCCTTACTGAAATGGGAACGTTCAAAGACATTTGAAACAGGTATGGATGTAGGCCTATTGGCAAACAAATTCAATGTAAATATGACCTATTACCGACGCACAACCCTTGACAAACACTCTACAAATCCTTTGCCTGTAACATCCGGTTTTTCAGGCATCAGGTCAAATAACGGGGAGTTGCTCAACCAAGGCGTGGAAGTTGACATTAACGCCAAACTCATCAGAAGAAAAGATTTCACACTGGACGTATCGGCCAATATTGCCCACAATCAAAACAAGGTGATAGCCCTGCAACCAAATGGACTGGAACGCAACAGACAAAACGCCTACCAAGTATATGACCCTAAAAACGGCCAATTGATATGGGTTGGTGGCTACCAGGAAGGACAAAGACCTGGCGACATATATGTCTACAAAGCGTTGGGCATCTACCGGGATGCCGATCATATAGCAGCCATTGCAGCTAACAGAAAGGATGTTTCGACTGGGAACAATGGCAGCAACCACAAGCCTTTGTACGGGCCAAATCTATGGGCAACGATGACTGATGCGCAGAAAAATTCTGGTTTGCCCATAATGCCCGGGGATGTCATTTGGCAGGACGTAAACGGTGATGACATCATCGATCAATACGACAAAGTGAAAGTTGGAAATGTCAATCCCAAATGGATCGGAGGATTTAACACCACCGCCAATTGGAAAGGTCTCACATTCACAGCCCGTCTCGACTTTGCCTTAGGATTCCAGCAAATTGACCAAATCCGTCCCTGGTTTTTAGGAATGGCACAAGGCACCTTCAACACGCTGACTGAGACAAAAGACACCTGGACGCCAGACAATATCAATGCATCACTACCAAGATTCACCTGGGCAGACCAATTGGGAAGCCGCAATTACTGCCGTGAATCCAGCTTGTTCGTTTATGACGCCAGTTACCTGTCGTTCCGCGAAATTTCACTATCTTATCAAATACCTCAAAACATATTAAATACAATAGGTATTGCAGGTTTGGAGCTTTCTGCTACCGGGCAGAACCTTGGATATGTGACAAAGTCAAAGTTATACACACCAGAAGCAAGCACAACATCAGGCGTATTTGCAGGGTATCCATTACCACGCACAATAATTTTTGGTGCAAACATCAAGTTTTAATGGCATAAAAAGTATAAATATAAAAAATTGAAGAAATGAAGAAATTGAAATACATATGGCTATTTTGGGCAGTGTTGTTACTCACATCTTCATGTGAGCAACTAGACCTTGCACCTGAAGACTACTACGGCAGCAGTAGCTTTTGGAAAAACGAAGCCCAAGTAAAAGGCTACATATATGGTATGCATAGCCAAATTAGAAGTAGCGCCACAACATTATGGCTTCTGGGTGAAGCTAGAGGTGGTTTGCAAAAGAGTGGTACATCGTCAACAGCCACATCGTTAGATTACTCAAGTCCAATTAAAAATCAAGCCTTCACTGCGGGAACCACAGGTCTTTCTTCTTGGGCTGGCTTCTATGGGCGCATTTTTGGGGTGAATCTAGCCATCAAAAAAGTGGAAAACGAATGCAAGTTCCTCTCCGATGGCAATCGCCAATACTATCTTGGTCAGCTATATGGCATCAGGGCATTTTACTATTTCTGGTTATACCGCACCTATGGCGGCGTTCCGATCGTAACGGAGCCCAAAATCACAGAAGGAATCACCACAGCCGAGCCACTTTACACACCTCGCGCAACCCCAAAAGAGACTTTTGACTTCATCAAATCAGACATCAACAAGTCAATAGATAATTTTGGGGCTAATGTAACCATGTTGGATAAAAAATCCATCTGGTCAAAATACGCATCCTTGATGCTTAAGGCAGAGGTCTATTTGTGGTCAGCCAAAGTTACTACAGGAGACCAAATGCCGGATGCAGGAGACTTGACCATCGCAAAAAATGCGTTGGAGGAAGTTAAACCCGCATTTTCACTATTGCCGAGCTTCTCAAGTGTATTTACTTTTGGCAACAAAGGGAACAATGAAATAATTTTTGCCATCCGTTTCCAAGAAAATGAAGCAACCAACAACGTGTCACAATTTGTTTATTCCGACAATGTCTTCGTTGGAGCAAAATACTCAAAAGAAGGAAAATTAATGGGCGACACATTAAACTTGCGCGGAAATGGTCTTTTACGCAATGAATACATATTTCCACTCTTGGGAACCTACGATTCAAATGACACTCGAAAAAACACCACATTCCTGGATTTTTACAGCAATGCAAGTGGCGCCAATGGGGGCTTAATCCTACGGAAATTTTTGGGTACAATCAACTCCAACAACAGCCGGATCTATGTTGACGACATCCCGGTGTACCGCTATGCGGATGTATTACTAATGATGGCCGAAATCAAGAACAAACAAGGAGAAGATCCATCCGGTGAAATTAATGAAATCCGCCAGCGTGCCTATGGAGATAAATATGATGCTGCAATACATGGCCATACAAACCAAGGATTTGCTCTAAACGAATTGGCAATCTTATTGGAGCGGGACAAGGAGTTTGTATTTGAGAACAAACGTTGGTTCGACATGGTTAGAATGCAAGATGCAGCGGGAAAACCGTTGGCCTTCTCGTCAACATTACCATATGGATCCAATATCCCGCTTTTGAACGAGACCACAGAGGCTCACAAATTGCTTTGGCCCGTTGATGTCAACACGCTTAACAACGACCCCAAAGTAACTCAGACACCCGGTTATACTCAACAATAATCTTTCAAACTTAAAAACTTAACCCTGCACTATTTTGCAGGGTTAAGTTTCTATCTAATAACACACAGAATAAACACTTATAAACACAGCAAAATGGAAAGAATTAAAGGATTGATCGCAGCAACACACACCCCAATGCACCAGAATGGAGATCTGAACACCAGCGTTGTGCCGGGGTATTTCCAGTTTTTACGCAACAACCACATCCAGGGCATATTTCTGAATGGATCCACTTCGGAAGGATACCACCTGACCACCGAAGAGCGGAAGATAATGGCCGAAGCATGGAATGAGGCTGCAATAGGGACGGATTTTAAAATTTTTGTTTTTGCCGGGCATCTGGCCACCAGGGAAGCCTGCGCCATTGCCGAACACGCAGCCCAACTGCCACAGGTTCATGGCATCTCGTTGACGGGACCCTTTTATCAAAAACCATCAACTCCACAACTGTTGGTGGATTTGTGTGCCGAAGTGGCAGCAGCAGCACCCAACAAAGCTTTCTACTATTACCACATTCCGGTATTGACCAACATTTCAACCCCCATGACCCAGTTCCTGCCTTTGGCCGGCGAAAAGATACCCAATCTGGCGGGTGTCAAATTCACCCACAACGACATTGAAGATTTCATGTTAGCGCAGGATGTGAACAATGGGAAATATGACCTGCTGGCAGGTATCGACGAAATTGCCATTGCCAGCCGAGCGGTGGGTGCCCGGGGATATATCGGCAGCACCTACAATTTCATGGCTCCCCTTTACCTCCAGATGTTCGAAGCCTTCGACAATGGCAACTTGGAAAAAGCCCAACAGCTCCAGAAATTGGCCATCCGCATCATCCGCGTCATTGCTCCTTATGGATTCGTTTCGGCTTGCAAGGTGATCATGAAAGAGTTGGGCATCAACAACGGTTATGTAC
>JAGPIS010000070.1 GCA_018054835.1 Breznakibacter sp.
GCTGCCATTCCAATGGAAATGGGAAGTAAGAAGATGGCGGCTACCCGTTTGGCGGTTTCCCAAAAGTGGTTGATGCGGGGGCGTTCATTGCCTCTGATCATGTGATCCACCTGTGCAAAATGGTTGTAATCCGGATCCCTTTTTTCATAATGCTCCCATTCATTGGCCAATAAGGAAGCAATATCCTCATCTTTGGCACTTTCAGTTGATTGTGCTAGTTGGGACATCTCCGCCTGGCTAATGGTGCCATCCAAATATTTGGATAGCAGGTCTTGGAGGTTTTCTTTCATCCGGATAATCTTTACTAAATCGAATCTTAAATGTTTTGTGATTTTGCAATATTAATCATTTTCGAATAAAATTTTACCTTGATGGATAATCTTGATCTAAATTGCTTAAGCCCATATTGTAGAAACGTTTTTAATTTGGGTGCCTGCGGGGATTGTCGCAGGCACCCATTTTTTGTTATTTTTTTATTGGGCATTCCATTTTATGCCTCTGATCTCTGCCTCGTAATTGCCTTTTTGATCTTTAAATTTAACTCCGGCAACCTTGGTGAGCGGGAAGCACATTTCCAAGTCCCTTTCAGAACCTGTAACAGGTGCTCCAAATTCGGAGGCCGATTTGACGGAATTCCATATTCTAAAGTTTTTTATGGAGCCATTCATCTTTTCACCCCACGAATTGCCCAGCCATATTTCACCCCATCCCGAATTGTTGGGTGAGCCAATGTTAGCTTCTTTTGCCATCTCTTTCCCATCCACAAAAATGGCGGTGGTTTGAGCAGCCTTGTCATGCACGATGGCGATGTGTTGCCATGTTCCTGGTGACACTGCCAAGGGTGCTGTTTTTGCACCTTTCCACCCGGAGGAGGTTTCGTTGAAATTCCAAAGGGCTCCTGATTTGAGTATTTCAGTTTCGGTTAGTTCCTTATAGCCATAAACTCGCAAGCCATAGGTGCCGTTACCAAAGATTTCACCATTTGCGCCACCTTTCATCAAGAGGGTTTTCAGGTTTAGGTCGAACTCAACAGTAAAGTCACCTTGTGGTGTGTAGTTGGGAGTGATGCGCAATCCCACGGCATCAGAATTCTCCCTGTCGATGTAAACCCCATCGCTTTGGGCTACCAAAAACTCTTTCACCAGTTCAATCCGGTTATTGATTTTTGCGGCCATCTCGTCAATCTGATTCTGGCGTTTTGCGGTATTTCGGGTTGAGATCCCTTCATTCATAAGAGATTGAAGGTAGGCAATGGTTCCTGCAGGGAAGGCACCTGTTTCTGTCCCTTCCACCACCGATGCCATTAATGTCTCAGCATTGTTGATGGCTTTATTTAGGGCGGCGAAGTTAAGTTCGATCACCGGTGGAATCCCGTTGGCAATCCAAGTGATTTTCCCTTTGAGAGTCGCCTTGAATTGGTTGGTGGCATCGGCAAACTCTTTTCCTAAGTCGGCATTGAGCGGAAAATAGGAGGCCAGTTTGCTCTCTTTCCCGGTTAGGGTTGTTGCCATCGTACTCAAAATTTGTTCACCTGTGCGGGCTTCGCTCCAGATTCGCACATCTTGTACCATGGCATTAACTGCACGGTCGCTCCACACCGAGGTGTTTCCAATGGTGACGGGGTATTTGTCGTCGGAGTTGGCGTAATTGTAATTAGATGAGAGCACTTCGTTGCCATCCACATAAAGTTTGTGAGAGGAGATATTATTCACATACGAGATGTGGATCCATTTTCCAGCACTGATCACCCCCGGACCAGTGGTGACATCTTTCCAGCCATCGCCACCACCCACATTGATGTGTACATGGCCATCGCCAAAATATCGGATGTCGAAACCGCGGTCGTTGGCACCGCCTTCGCCCATGACATTGGCAAACAAATTGTTGCTGTAACCCCTCTGCTGTAGATCCAGGATAAAGAACTTGGCTTCAATGGTGAATGGTGAAGAGGTGATTTGTTTCAGTTTACCGTTGGTTCCTGATCCTTCAGGGTTGTCGGACAGTATGATGTAAGTGTCGTTCTCCTGCTGTATCCAAGGAATGGCCATTGATACCTTGTTGGCTTTAAACTTGGCGATGTAGATGGCCAGCTTTTCGGCGGCATCGTCAATGTCTTCCTGCTTTGAGGAATTCTCCATTTTCCACATCACCCAAGTTACTACCTCTTGCAACTCTTTTTTTGAACCGGGTTTGTAATCGCCAAGATTGATTCCTTCCTGGCCGTTGTCAATCAGATCCTGTGCCTCCTTCAGCAATTGCTCAATGGATGCCTGATTAAATGAACCATTGTTGTCATCGTCATCGCACGATGTCACTGTTAGTAGCAGTGACAGACCTGCGATGAGCGAGAAGAAAAGGGTTCTGTATTTTAGTATATGAAGATTTGTATTCATTTTCGTTTAGTTAAAAGTTACTAGACATTAATCCCTCATTGTTTTTACTCTCGGTACCTGCCACGTCCCACCATACTTTCACATCCATGCGATCCTTGTCCACGGTGTTAAGCGATGCAGGCATATTGGCCTGGTTTAAGTTGTGCTGGTTGTCGGGGTAGCGTATGCGCTTCACCCAGGTGTTGGCTGCAACAGAAGCGTTGCCGCTGACGCCATCAACAGGTAAGGTGATGTCTGGATAGTCGGTTCTCCGGAAATCAGCCCAAGCCTCCACGCCATTTGGGAAGTTGGCAATCCATTTCTGGCTAATGATCTGCTTCAGTTTGGCTTCATTGGAACCGTTCAATGCCTTAATCCCGCTTAGATACTCCTCTGCTTTGGCTGACGGTACACCCACGAGATCCATGGATGCTTGGATTCCCTTTTTGTAAAGATCGTCGGCATTCCCTGCAATCCAGCCTCTCAATGCAGCTTCCGATTGGAGAAATAGGACTTCGGAATAAAACATGACAGGGACATACATTAGGTTGTCGGAACCTTCACCATCGCCTGAAAACCCTTTATAGCCGCCTTTTAGATTGATGGTTGCCCGGCTTAATTTGTTGGCAGGCATGTTAGTGGCACTATAGCCGTTTTCCAATCCTTCGTAAGCTTTTTTCCCGGCGTCTTCTTTTGTGGTGCTCTTTCCGTCAACTTTGTAACACAACCAAATTGGCGTACGTGGGTCTTCTCCAACAGTTGAAATATTGTAGAGGTGGTTGGTGAATGTTTTTGATACGCGGATGTTGTCCCAATTCCATGCCATCTGGTGGAGGTAGTCGTTCCATCCTTTTGAGTAAATTGGAACCTCGGCATTGTCGGCATTGCTCTGCATCACACCATTGGTCATGGCTGCAGCAAATTGGATTTTAGCCTTGTCGGGCGCAATATTCGACAGGCGCATAGCCAATCTTAGCCGCAATGAGTTGGCAAAGCGTTTCCATTTGGCGATGTCATCCTGATACATCAAGTCGTATTTGTTCAGTTTGGCCTGAGACTCGTCGTTATCCTTCAAATTATTGACAGCCTGGTCCAATCGCTTGAATAGATCATCATAGATTTCTTCTTGTGAGTTGTAGGGGACTGCTTCGCCTTCACCAGCTTTAAAATATGGGATGTCGCCATAGAAATCGGTCATGCGCGACCACCAGTAACAAATCCATATTTCATTGATCGCATTGATATTGGAGTACAGCGCGTTATCGCCAAATTGTTCCTTGATGGCCAACGATTTGCGCAGCTGTCCCGAATAGTGCTCTTTCCATTGGTTGCCAACCCAGTCGTTCCTATATTCATATCGTGGCGAACCGAACGATTCAACAGTATTGGACCAATATTGCGCATAGAAATCGGCATAGAGGTTCACATTGCGTTGATAGTTTTCCACCACACCCAATTGCATGGTGTTGATGAAATAGGCTGGGTTGACGGTTGTTACTGCATTCGACGGGGTGTTGATTTCTTCAAAGTCATCGGTGCATGCTTGATTTGTCAACGCCAACCCCAGCAGCATTGGTATGTATTTGATTATTTTTTTCATAATAATAGCTTAAAATGTTTTAGAAACCTACGTTAAGTGAAAAGCCATAAGTGCGGGTTGCCGGCACTGGCGAGAAATCGAATGCCTGGGCTGCATAGGCTGAAGAGTAGGCACTCCCGTCGGGAATGGTGCCAGGCGTATTCTTGTAGAAATAGAACAGGTTGCGCCCAACCAACGACATGCGAACGTTCTTGATAAAGCTCTGCGGAAGTCGGTTCAGCAATCTCGACGGTAAGCTGTAACCCAGCGAAATCTCTTTCAATTTCATGTGCGAGGCATCGTAAATGAATGCTTCGTCAATTTTGCTCACTGCCGTCCAGTAGGCTTGAGCCGACACAATCTCATTGTTTTTCCCTCCATCAGCAGTCACGCCATCCACAAAGAACGACAAACGGTTGTTCATGGTGGTTCTGTCGGCTGTTCCAGCAGCTACTGTCAACTGTTCTGTGGCCGAGAAGATGTCGCCACCCTGTTGAATTGAAACTAGAGCGTTGAACGAAAGATTTTTGTATTTTGCAGAGATCATAGCCGATCCCGTCCAGTCGGGTTGGATGTTGCCAATCACCTCTTTCTTGCTGCTCTTAATCGGCAATCCATCGGCATCTACCACTAGTTTGCCATTGGCACCATAAACGTAAGTGGTGCCTTTGATGTCTCCCATCTTTTCACCTTCAATACCAACCAGTTCCGCGCCACTGTTGATCGAGCCAAATGAGTACTCCTTCAGTCTGTTGTCCAGTTCGTCAACAATGGTTTTGTTCTTTGCAAAATTGAAATCCACATCCAATGCAAAATCGTTTGTCTTCACGGGAGAGGTTTTTAACATCATCTCAAATCCTGAGTTGATGATTAATCCTGCATTGATCAGTTTGTAGCTGTATCCAGTGCTTTGATCGGTTTCAATCATTAGGATTTGGTCTTTGGTGCGCTCGTTGTAGTAGGTGAAATCAATCCCTATGCGGTTGTTGAACAATCGGGCGTCCAAACCTCCTTCTATGGATGTTGGTTTTTCTGCTCTCAGACCCTTGTTTACCATGATATCCGGAACTTTACCTTTCAATTGATTGAAATCGCCCTTTTCAATTTTATAAACCTGGACAGTATTGTAAGGGTCGGTACCTTTTCCTGCTTGCGCCCAGCTTGCCCTAGCTTTTAGGAAGGAGATCCACTTTGGCAGTTCTGTCATGTCCGAAATGACACTACTCAAGCTGAACGAAGGAAAGAAATAGTCAGTGTTTATGGCTGGTAAAGTCGATGACCAGTCGTTGCGGGCAGTGACATCCAGAAACAGGTAATTTTTGTAGCCAATTTGTCCTAATCCATAAAGCGACTGCACCTCCTCTTCACGGATACCTTCTTCGGATGTGATGTTTGTTCCATAGGCCAGGAAATAGTAACCTTCATCGGGCAATTTGCCTGAGTGTGACTGGAGGGTTTTGGAATAGTTTACCATTCGGTTACCTCCGGCGTTGATGCTAAAATCAAAATTGCCTATACTCTTGTTGTAACTAAGAAGGAACTCGCTGTTCTCTTCCCTGAAGAATTCTTCTGATGTGTTGTAATCGGGTCTGTTCGAATTAACATTGTCACCGTACAAGTACTTAGATTGGATGCCTTGGCGATAATAGTCCAACCCATATTTCAACCTAAGTTTCAAATTAGAGGTGAGTTTGATATTGGTTGCCAGATATCCGAAAGTGCGGTAACGCTCATCGTTGTTTTTGATCTGGTTGATCATGAAATAGGGGTTGCGGTAGTTGGCGTTGGTGGTTGTGTAAAGCGTCTCCACATGCTTACCATCTTTTATGGTATATCCTGGTTTCAGATCGCTGCTGCGGATGTTGATGGGCATGTTGTTAAAATAGGACACATAGCTGTATGTTCCCATCTCTGGACGGTTTTCACCTTCAGTTAAGAAATAGGAGATTTTGGTGTCGATGTTCAACCAGTTGTTTACATCATAATCACCTCGGAAGTCAAAATTGGTTCTTTCAATTTTGTGGCCTTCGTAAATACCATTGTTGATGTCTTTACCCACCGATGCTCTGAAAGATCCCTGATCGTGCCCCCCAGTGAATGCTACGCTGTGGTTGTGGCTCACGCCCGTGCGGGTGAACTCTTTCAATTTGTCGGTGTCAGCGTTGTATGGATTTGTTTCTCCAGTCCAGGTCAGAACAGGAGTGCCATCCAATCGTGGCCCCCAAGCCATGGTCCCGTTGGGGTTGTACACTCCGTTGTTCCCCTGTCCATATTGATCCTGGAGATCGAGGGTGTAGGCAATGGTTGAGATGTTGACACCACCCGAATAATCAATGCCAAGGCCTTTTCCTCGTGTTCCTTTTTTTGTTGTCACCATAATGACTCCGTTTCCGGCTCTGGAACCATAAAGGGCGGCAGCATTGGCGCCTTTGAGTACCGATATAGACTCTATGTCATTGGCATTCAAGTCGAAGGCCGATCCGGCACGTTCCACACCACCCCAAATACTGGCTTCCCCTTTTTGCGTGTTGTCGAAAGGAATCCCGTCGATGATCCATAATGGGGTGTTGTTGTCGGACAATGAGCTTGCCCCACGTATTTCAATGCGAGAGGAACCTCCTATGCCGGCACCCGACTGACTGATGTTGACTCCGGCAATCTTACCCTGCAAGGCACTGGTCACCTCCGTGTCATTACCTGCCATAAGCTCTTCGGCTTTGATGTCTTGGACGGCATAGCCCAACGCTTTCTTTTCGCGCTTGATGCCCAATGCAGTCACCACCACCTCCTTGACTTCCACATCTTGCGGTTTCAAGGAAATGTTGATATCCTCCTGACCCGTGAAAGTGACCTCTTGTGGTTGCATACCAATGAAGTTATAGATTAAAATATCACCAACCGAGGCGGTTAGTTGATATTTACCATCTATATCCGTTATCGTGCCAACTGTTTTCCCTTTGATGCTGACCGTGGCTCCAGGAAGGGGCTCTCCGGTATTGTCCCTGACAGTACCCTTAATTACCTGCGTAGTTGGTTGCATGTTAAAGTGATCAATGGGGCGTGCTGACTCATCAGTACTCGCCATGCCCATGGCTTTGAATCCAGGAAGCACGAACACCATGGTTAAGAGAACCAAGCCAGGCTTTCTTAACCATTTTGGCCAACAGTTGTGGTTTTTGAGAAATAATGGTTTTTTGTTCATAACAAATTGATTTTAAATAAACTATTAGGGTTTAGAAAAAAACGATCCCAATGAGAACTTTAAATCCATTTTCATTTAAAGTTCCCCTTACAAGGGATACGCTTTTGTGGATGGTATCTAATAGCTGTTGTGAAAAAAAATTGACAAAAAATAACAGAATTTTGCCAATTGGGTATTTGTCAATTTGTTATGAGACGCTTTGAGTCCCTTCAATTAGAAGAAAAGTAGAAATAGGGGGAGGAGTTTGTTTATCTCCTTCTTTAGTCTTTCGAGAGTGTTGGAAAGCTGGTTGTAAACACTCTGTTCGAGAATTTTTAATTTTGCGGCGATCTCTTTGGTTGATAAACCCTCTTCTTTGCTCATCTCAAAGATTTCTCGTTGTCGGGGGGTCAACTTCCCTTTAGCTTGTTGAAGTGCCTCGTGGAACTCCTGGAGGTCTAATTTTTGATCCGTGGTATTCTCTGCCAGTGCTTGATTGTTTTGGTGATCCTGGAAGTCCTCAAGCATAGGATTCCTCATCTTTTTTCGGAATTCATCAACAACGAGATTTTTAGCTATTTTAAAGATGTAACTTTTTATCGCTTGGTCTGGGTTGATTCGGTCGCGGTGAAGCCAGATTTTAACAAATGTTTCCTGTACTATCTCATCAGCACGCATCTTGTCGTGTGTGACATCCAATATGAAACGATACAATACCGCACTATATTGCTCGTAGATGATACGGAATGCTTTATAGGATCCACCTCGTAATTGAATTAGGTATTCTTTTTCACGGATATCGTTCATCAAATCAATTTAAGATGTCTTTTCCCGAAATAGGTTAATGAATTATGGTGGCAAATATAATAATTGTTAAAACAATCAACTCCTTCACCTCATTTTTATATTCAGGTCTCCCATTTTTTCAACATGTCTGTTGGTTGTATCTGCTGAGTAATTTGTTTCCATTTTCCCCGTTTCATTATTTTCAGTCGGGTTTGGCTCTCTATTCCTTTTTTCGCAAAACTTTCATTATTTTTGACCTCTTAGTGTGATTCGTATTCATTTTCAGAAATCAAATATTATTACATACCGTTTGCCATGGAATATAATTTTAAAGACATTGAGAGTCGCTGGCAGAAATACTGGATCGACCATAAGACCTACCAGGTCTCCATTGATGCTTCACGCCCCAAATTTTACGTGCTCGACATGTTCCCCTATCCTTCGGGAGCTGGACTGCATGTGGGTCACCCGCTGGGATACATAGCCTCGGATATCTACAGCCGTTTCAAACGCCTCAATGGTTTCAATGTGCTTCATCCTATGGGTTACGATGCGTATGGTTTGCCTGCCGAACAAT
>JAGPIS010000246.1 GCA_018054835.1 Breznakibacter sp.
AGAGCGATCAACAATGTTGGTGTTGCCCTTTATGCTAAAGGTGATGTTGCCGGCGCAAAAACTCAGTTCGAGAATGCTGCTTCTATCAAAGCTGATCCTATCGTAGAAAACAACCTTGCTGTGATTGCTTTGATCAACAAAGACTATGCTAAGGCTGAAGAGCATTTCGGTAAAGCTGCCGGTACAGGTGCTGAACTGGATAACAACTTGGGTATTGTTGCAATTCACAAAGGTGATTATGAAGCTGCTATCCGTTACTTTGGTAACAGCACAAGCTGCAACGCTGCCTTGGCTAAAATTTTGGCCGGTAAAAACGATGCTGCTTTGTCAACATTGAATGCCAATACCATGGAAGTTGGCATGAAATACTATTTGAAAGCTGTTGTTGGTGCCAACAAAGGTGAGAACGATTTGATGTTCGAAAACCTTCGTAAAGCCACTTCATTGGATGCAAAATGGAAAACTTATGCTAAAACCGACATGGTTTTCGGTAAATTCTTCCAAGATGCCACTTTCAAATCAATTGTAGAGTAATTCTATTGATATCATAAAAAATGGCGATTCGTGAGAATCGCCTTTTTTTATGCATGAAGGTTTTTGAAAAATTCCCACATCACTATGCCGGCCGTCACCGACACATTGAAAGAGTGTTTGGTCCCAAATTGCGGTATTTCCAGGCATAAATCACTTTGTTGTATCACTTCTTGCTGAACACCCTTTACTTCATTGCCAAATACCAAAGCATACCGGGCTTGTCCCTCCGGTTTGAAATCAATCAGCGACACGCTGTTGGTCACCTGTTCGAGGCTGCAAATGGTATAGCCCTGCTCTTTGAGTGCCGCTATGGCGTCCAGTGTGTTTTCAAAATAACGCCAGACTACGGTATCTTCAGCACCCAAGGCGGTCTTGTGGATCTCCTTATGGGGTGGTGTGGCCGTTATGCCGGTGAGTATGATCTCTTCTATTAATAAGGCATCGGCTGTTCTGAATATCGACCCCACATTGTTGAGGCTCCTGACATTGTCCAATACAATGGTGACGGGCAGTTTGTTGGTTTCTTTGTATGCTTCAGGGGTTAAGCGGTTAAGCTCTTCCATCGATAATTTCCTCATGTCTAGTACGCTTTTTACTGTTTGTCAACAAAAGTACTACAATCTCTGTTATTTATATGAAATCTATTCCGTAAACCAACTTAACCGCTAAAATCCATTTTATGAACATTCACGAATATCAAGGAAAAGAACTTCTGAAATCGTATGGTGTGCCCATACAGGAAGGCATCATGGCCAATAGTGTGGCGCAGGCACTTGAGGCAGCCCGTCTTTTGCACGAAACCACAGGAACCAATTATTGGGTTGTGAAAGCTCAAATACATGCCGGTGGACGGGGTAAGGGTGGTGGTGTAAAACTGGCAAAAACCATGGATGAGGTGTCGGCTTTAAGCCAATCCATCCTCGGCATGAACCTGGTGACCCATCAAACCGGACCCCAAGGCAGGTTGGTGCGGAAGATTCTGATTGCCCAGGATGTTTACTATCCGGGCGAAAGCGATATTCGTGAGTTTTACGTTAGTGTCCTGCTGGATCGGCAGACGGGGCGTAACGTTATTGTTTATAGCCCTGCCGGAGGTATGGATATTGAAACTGTGGCTGAGCAGACGCCACATTTGATCTTCAAGGAGGAGATCAATCCCGGTTCGGGGTTGATGCCTTTCCAAGGTCGGCGGATTGCCTTCAACCTTGGACTTAAAGGGAAAGCCAATCGGGAAATGGTTGTGTTCCTGCAAGGATTGTACCGTGCTTACGAGGGGGTCGATGCTTCGCTTATCGAGATCAATCCGGTGCTTAAGAGCTCCGATGATAAGATACTAGCGGTGGATGCCAAGGTGGCGCTTGATGATAATGCCTTGTACCGGCATCCAATACTTGAAGCCATGCGCGATCTCGACGAAGAAGATCCTGCCGAGGTACAAGCTGCTGCGAACAACCTGAATTTTGTGAAGCTCGATGGGAATGTGGGTTGTATGGTGAACGGCGCCGGACTGGCCATGGCCACTATGGACATGATCAAACTGGCAGGTGGTGAGCCGGCCAACTTTTTGGATGTGGGTGGCGGTGCCAATGCCCAAACGGTGGAGGCCGGTTTGAAAATCATCCTTAGCGATGAAAATGTGAAAGCTGTGTTGATCAATATTTTTGGCGGCATTGTGCGTTGCGACCGGGTGGCCAATGGGGTGGTTGAAGCCTATAAGAAAATTGGCGACATTAAAGTGCCCGTTATTGTTCGCTTGCAAGGTACCAATGCCGACTTGGGACGGCAGATTATTGAGGAATCTGGCTTGCAGGTTTATCCGGCTACTTCGTTGGCTGAAGCCTCTTTGTTGGTTAAGCAGCAAGTTGGGTGACACCTTGATAATAATGCTTGGACGTAAATTGTCATTGATAAAAAAAGAGAGCCTTTGGAGCTCTCTTTTTTTGAATGCTATTTCTTGATGAATCGCCCTACGTAAGGTTGATAGCCCTTCATTTCCAATTTCAGCAGGTAGATGCCCGCTGGCAGTTGGGAAATCTCGATTTTGTGCATTTCTCCAGTCATATCGCTTTGCAGTACCAATAACCCCGATAAGTTGTAAACCGA
>JAGPIS010000247.1 GCA_018054835.1 Breznakibacter sp.
ATCCCATGGATTTGAAACGCGGTATCGACCTGGCTGTTGAAAAAGTGGTGGCAAGCATCAAGTCGCAAGCTACCGCGGTAGGCGACCACAGCGAGAAAATTGAGCAAGTAGCCACCATCTCGGCCAATAACGACAATAAAATTGGTGCCCTGATTGCTGAGGCGATGGGCAAAGTAGGCAAAGAAGGCGTTATCACCGTTGAAGAAGCCAAAGGTACTGAAACGACTGTTGAAGTTGTGGAAGGTATGCAGTTCGACCGCGGTTACATCTCTCCTTATTTTGTCACCAACACCGAGAAGATGGAAGCTGAGCTGGATCATCCTTTAATCCTGATCCACGACAAGAAAATCTCTACCATGAAGGATATGCTACCCGTATTGGAAGCAGCTGCTCAAAGCGGTCGTCCTTTGTTGATCATTGCCGAAGATGTGGATGGTGAAGCGTTGGCTACTTTGGTGGTAAATCGTTTGAGAGGTTCGTTGAAGGTGGCTGCCGTTAAGGCTCCTGGCTTTGGCGACCGCCGCAAGGAGATGCTTCAGGATATCGCTGTTTTGACCAATGGTACTGTGATTTCCGAAGAGACCGGCATGAAACTGGAACAAGCTACCCTCGATATGTTGGGACAAGCCGAAAAAGTGACCATCGACAAGGAGAACACTACCATCGTGAATGGCGCCGGCTCTAAAGAGGCTATTTCTGGACGCACAGCGCAAATCAAAGCACAAATTGCCAATACCACATCCGATTACGATCGTGAAAAGCTTCAGGAGCGTCTGGCCAAGTTGGCTGGTGGTGTTGCTGTACTTTATGTTGGTGCTGCCAGCGAGGTTGAAATGAAAGAGAAGAAAGACCGTGTGGACGATGCTTTGAGCGCTACCCGTGCGGCTGTTGAAGAAGGTATCGTGCCTGGTGGTGGTGTGGCTTATATTCGTGCCATTGCTGCTCTCGAAGGGCTTAAAGGTGCCAACGAGGATGAAACTACCGGTGTGGAAATCATCAAACGCGCCATCGAAGAGCCATTGCGTCAGATCGTGTTCAACGGTGGAAAAGAGGGTGCAGTGATCGTGCAGAAAGTGAAAGAAGGTAAAGGTGACTTCGGTTACAACGCTCGTACCGACAAATTCGAGAATTTGTTCGAGAGTGGTGTGATCGACCCAGCCAAAGTGACCCGTGTGGCACTTGAAAATGCAGCCTCTATTGCAGGCATGTTCCTTACCACCGAGTGTATCTTGGTTGAGGAGAAAGAAGATAAGGCGCCTTCCATGCCACAAGGTATGGGCGGAATGCCAGGCATGATGTAATCATCATCCAAAATATATTTCAAGGGGGGTGTCCAAACAAATTGGACAGCCCCCTTTTTATTTTATGCCACACCCATTTGTTCTGTCATGCCCGTTGGAAGGGCGTTGGTATGTTTGTTAACATTTTTTTGTATTGTGTCGCTATTTCCCCTTGATTTTTCTGAATTCTTGTTATTTTTATGGCCTGAATCGTTCCTAACATAACTGTACTATTATGAGTTTAAAGCTTCGCTTAATAATAATGAACTTCCTGCAATTCTTCGTGTGGGGTGCCTGGATGATGACTTTGGGTCACTATGGGTTTGTTGAAAAACAATGGAATGGTGCCCAGTTTGGACTGGTATTTTCCACCATGGGTTTTGCCTCGTTGATTATGCCAACACTTTTTGGTGTTATCGCTGACAAATGGAAGGCAAATTATGTTTATGCCATTTTGCACCTGTTTTTTGGTGCCACCATGTTGTTCCTGCCGATGATTGATTCGCCCATCTCCTTTTTCTGGGTGCTGCTGGTGGCTATGAGTTTTTATATGCCAACCATCGGGTTGACCAATTCTATTAGTTTCAATGTGTTGAAGGGGGAGGGGAAAGATCCTGTCACCTACTTCCCGCCGATTCGCGTTTGGGGAACCGTTGGTTTTATTGTGGCCATGTGGGTTACCAATTTCTTCACTAAAGAGTGGGGAATGGGACAAAGCATCAAGGTGTCGTTCCAGATCTCTGCCGCATTGGCGTTTGTGTTGGGTGTCTTCTCATTGGTTTCTCTTCCAGTGGTGAAAACAGAGAATAGGATTCGTAAGGAAAAAAGAACACTTGTTGAAAAATTGGGTTTGGAGGCTTTTGTGCTCTTTAAACAAAAGAAGATGGCGCTTTTCTTCCTTTTCAGCCTGTTGTTGGGCGCAGCACTTCAACTGACTAATGCTTATGGCGACAGCTTTTTACAGGATCATACCGTATTCCCCAAAGGGGAACTGATCAATAATTTTTCGACCATTATCTTGTCAATATCCCAAATTTCTGAAACCTTGTTTATCCTAGCGATCCCATTTTTTATGAAAAAATTTGGGATCAAGAAGGTCATGTTCTTTAGTATGATGGCCTGGGTGTTGCGTTTTGGCCTGTTTGGACTTGCCGATAATAGTTTGATGGGATTTGGTTTGGTTATTGCATCGTGTATCATTTACGGCATGGCCTTCGACTTTTTCAACATCTCAGGAGCCCTGTTTGTGGAGCAAAATACCGATGCTTCGGTTCAATCATCGGCACAAGGTTTGTTTATGTTGATGACCAACGGCGTAGGCGCCGTGCTGGGCA
>JAGPIS010000248.1 GCA_018054835.1 Breznakibacter sp.
GAAGGGGCTTGCTCATGGGGTATGGCTGGCTTTGCGTGCGCACATCCTTGAAATTTTTATTGAACGATATGGTGTAGTTCGACACTTTTATATTCTTTGTCCGCTTGCCCCGTCTGTTCCTGTCGATGTTTAAAAAGCCATTTACAAAAACATGATGCGTGTCACTTTTGCTATCCTTGTTGAGCGATGAGAACGTGGATACCCCTTCCAGTTTGACCATATTATCCCAATGTCCAGTTATCAATTTGATTTGGTCATCGTTTTCGGTGAAATCACCGGCTAAAATGGTTGGAAGGTTGTCGGTGTATGATTTAATGATTTTATGAATGTTGTATATCTGCTCATTTACATTGTTTTGGGTGGTGGTGGCATTCATGGCAAAGAGTGTGCGGCCACTGCTGTTCTCACGCAGCTTTGCTGCTACCACATGCCCCGCAGGGCTCTCTTGTGATGGCGAGGCGGGGTAGCTTAATTCCAAATAGGCTTGCGTTTGTATGGTGTAATGTTCCTTTTTATAGGCTATCGGTTGAATGTCGCCCCCTTTTTTGCCATTTTCAGGTTTGCCCAGATAAAATTCGTATTCAGGTAGCGTTTTTATGATGGCCTTGACCACCGCCAGCTCAAGCTTTTCAAAAAAGATAATGTCGTAGCCCTCTTTTTTTGCGGTTTCTGTTACGTCAAGCTGGAACGAATCCACTTTTGATGAGGAACACTTCTGTATATAGGCAACTTTTATTGTCTTGTTGATGTTGGAGCAGGAGAGGCTTAATAATGTTATTATTACGATTATAAATATGTTTTTCATCGACCGTCTGTTATCTTGTTATCTTAAAGGTAGCGAACGGTTTGACCTCTAAAAGAATTAATTCCATCGAATTGTCCTTTTTTTTGATAACGACCTTTATTTCAATGATTATTCATTTTGTGCTGCCGGTATCGAGCAAATTATGTTCTCTGGGTTACAATAGACCATGGTTTGTTGCGTTGGATCTGCTCCGTTTTTTAAGATGGCCACCAATGAATTTCCTTGTATGGGGAAACCCTTGCGAGCCACCCCGTTGTGGTCGATCAGGAATATTTTCCCCTGCACGCTATCTCTGTAGGCTATCAGTTCCAGTGCTCTGGATCCGTCCAAAACTGCTGCCTCGGCTATTTGGTTTGATCCCGACTCGGTAGTGAATTCCACTTCGCCCTCTTCGTTCAGCAAGAGTATTTTCCCAGCCAGAAGCATCACAAATTTGTTTTTGGATGGAATATGGAAGAAGTGATGTTGATGGTTTTGTTCGAAAAACACACTTTTTATTTCCGTTTTGCCAGTTGCCAAATAGATTCTCAGCCACTCATTTTTATTGGTGGTGGTTATGATGGAGGCTTCCTTGGTATCTTTTTTTATCAGGTGAAAGGTTGAGTTGGTGTTGGGGGTGATGGAGCTGTTGATGGTGGCCCTTACCGCTCCCCTGCGGTCGGTGATGTGAATTTTTTTGCCATCCTGGAAGACCAGGTAATCCTTCCCCGACGATCTGAAATGTTGTAGCTGGGTTCTTATTGGCTGGTCGGTGGTTGGCGCTTTGAACTCCTTCAACCGTTGCCCTTTGCTGTCGAATACGTAGATGTTGCAGTCCTCCCCGGCTACTGCAAAGCGGTAATTCCCGTCCTTGTCGTAATCGAAACAGGCAACGCCATTGGACGCTTTAACCGGCAATTTGATCGGGAAGGGCGCCACATGGTTTCCATTCCTGTCTATCACGTAAATATGGTCGGCATCGTTGAATAAGTATTGCAGTTTCCTGTTCCTGAAATAATCTATTTGAGTTATTTCCCCTATAATGCCTTTCCCGGCTGGCTTTTTCCAGAGGATTAAGCCTTGGTTGTTTGCCAAGTAGAGGTTGTTATCCATGTCGCTGAAGATGATTTCGTCCTCCTTGGTGTTGTGGTTGATCATGCGGGTTGGATTTTTCACCAATAGGTTGTCCGGTTTGATTTGCCACAACGGTTCAATCTCCTTTGCCCTATTGGGGTTGTATTTGACCATCATGGAAAGATACATCAAATCGTTGATGGTGGAGAGTTGGAAGGCCGCTTCCCCGAAGTTTTCAAGTGGGTTTCTCCTCCCGATTTGTGACGAGTTTTGCCCTTGGCTTCCCAATAGGGCCCTTCGGAATATGAATAATTGCTGGTTCGAGGAGAGTTGCTTGGTCACTTCATCAAATTCGGCATCGGTGCGCAAGGTGTTGCGCTGTAGCCTGCTGATAATGTTCTGTTCGAGTATGTCGGGAGAGGCGGCCATCAGGACGGTTTGGTTGTATTGGCAATAAAAATCAACCCTTACCCCCGGGAAGTAGTTGTTCAAAAACAACAGCTCCTCATTTTTTAATTCTGATTCGAAATAGGGGATTGATACGCCATTTACAAGGTTTAGTCGGTTTTCTTTTATCTCCGTGCCTGGCGAAAAAACCGCCTTGAAACGGGTCAAGTAATCTGAACTGTCGGGGATGGCAACAACCAGACAGTTTTCTGGATTCCCGTTGTAGTTGATGGTGTACATGGCCATTTCGGCGTCGAATAGTGCTGACAGCTCACCTTCCCGATCACCGCCCGTG
>JAGPIS010000249.1 GCA_018054835.1 Breznakibacter sp.
TGGCTACCAAGAAGATGGAACATCTCAAAGATTTGGAGCGCTCAAGCAAATAAAAAACTATCCTATATTAAACGAGCAAACCCCGGAATCATTGGAGTCCGGGGTTTGAAAATTTTACAAGCTGTCGTTATGGCTCGAGGAGATTCACTTTTTTACCGATATAGAAAACATATCCGTAGAAATCTTTGTACAGGTGATATAATTTAGCTTCCCGCCGTTCGTTGTCAACCAGCTCCCGGGCAGTGCTGTTGCCTGGATGTTTCTCCAGGAAAATCCTTTGGGCTTCTGCCTGGGGTGCGTAAAAATTGTCGATCCAACAGCTCTCAGGTAGAATGAAAGTGGCTATTGGAACATAACCCGCCTCTTGCATCTGCTTTACTTTGTTGGCAATGGTGTCTATCTCCGGGTAGGCATCGGTCCAAAACTGCTCTATTTCGGCTGGACGTTTTTCGGTAAACCACGACACCTCCGTAACTGCAATACAACCATTGGGCTTTAATAAATTGCGCCACTCTTTCAACCCGCGTTTGAATCCAATGTTGTAGATGGCACCTTCACTCCAAATCACATCCAATGATTCCTGTTCGAAGGGCAGAGCCTCCATGCTGCCCACTTGCCCCTTGACCCTTTGCTGCAAACCCAGTTTTTGGGCATTGGCATTGAAGAGGTTGATGAACTCAGGAAATAGATCCAAACCGATTATGTGCGCATTGGTATGTTGTGCCAATGTCATGGTCTGGCCTCCGGTACCACAACCTATATCAGCAATTTTGGATTGTTCGGTCAATTTATCTATGAAGCTTAACGCTTTGATGGTGGCTTCAGGACTTCCTGGCCCTTGGCGCTCCATGCTTGCGAAGTATTCGCAAATTAGATTGACATCAAACTCGTGTATCGATTTTTCTTGATTACTCATGATGATGTATTATTTTTTGATGTCCGGGATCGATTTTTGGTTTCCGATCATGCGGACTTTACTTCGTATAGGGATGCAATAATGCTTCCGATAAATTTTATCAGATGTTTTTATGGGATAACCTATGGTTGGGCACCGCTAGGTTATTTACTTCACCAGATCCAAACAGAAATTAGTCATCCAAAGCTTTTAGTACTACAAAGATATGCTTTTTTGAAGTTGTGTCAATGGTTTTTAATGAGTTGATTCTATCAAAATAAAAAAGAGTCCCCGCTTCCGGGAACCCTCTCTTCCATTACTTAACCTAAACCTTAATTTACCTTAACAAAAGGTACTCCAAATTGATGCCATATTCAAAATTTAAGATTTAAAATTTGTTAATTAATGATTACTGTAGTCTAATGTATTGATGTTGTGTGTTTTGATTGGGTTGTTTCTCGCCAAAAACTGTGTTTGTTTTTTCATCGTTGGATTCGGGTTGTTCGATTATGGACAGGCGGTGTTCGGTTATGGGCTCCAGATAGGTTGTTGGTTGCTGCAGTTTGCTTGGTCGTTACTTATTGGAGAATAATCTATCCTGACTTGTTTTTTATCAAAAAAGGTTGGTTGAACAACAGAATAATGTGAAATTAGACTGATCGTTGTAAAAATTCCAATTCAACCATTTCAACATTGTCAACGAAAATAACCGATGCACACATGAAACGACTCTTTTTCTTAAACTTGATCGTCTTGGTGTTAACTGCATGTTCCCACGATGGTTTTGAATCTTTGGCCAACAAAGATTCCGATGCTGTCAACATCCTTTTTTTGCACCACAGTACCGGCTCCAACATCTATAGGGGAGCCTATGAAAATAACCAACCCGATGTGCAACAATGGTTTGCCGATTTTAATCAGTCCCAAGGGGTGAAGCTCAATTTTGTGAACCAGTATTTCCCAAAGGGGAAGCAATACCGCTTCTTTGGTTATGGTTGGGAGAATTACCCTTACGACTATTACAATATATGGGTCAAAAACCAGAAAAAACGTGTTTTTAAGGGCGAACCTTCGCTCGATTTACTAACAAATTATTGGGATGTCATTGTCCTCAAACATTGTTTTCCGGTGTCGGGAGTCAATTGTTCGGGGGAGGGCAATATAGATTCGCCTGAAAAAAGTGTTGAAAATTACAAATTGCAATATGAGGCCTTGCGTTTAAAATTGAATGAGTATCCCAATACCAAATTCATTGTTTGGACAGGCGCAGCATTAACCCAAGCGGCCACTACCGAAGCCCAAGCCGTTTGTGCCCGTGATTTTTTCCAATGGGTGAAACAGTCATGGGACCGCCCCAACGACAATATTTTTCTTTGGGACTTTTTCGAACTCGAAACCGGAGGTGGATTGTATATGAACGTTGAATATGCCAATTCGCCCAACGACTCCCACCCCAATAAGTATTTTGCCGGGATGGTGGCACCCTTGCTTTGCCAAAGGATTGTAGATGTAATTTATCATCAGGGCAAAGGAACCGATTTGCATGGCAACTTAATTACTGAATAACAAATTTTGAATCAGATGAAAGATACTTTACGCCGTTTTATTGCCGAAAAAACTTACTCCAAGCCGGAGTCCATATTGGATGATACAGCCCTGTTCGAAGAGGGTATTTTTGATTCCATGGGTTTGTT
>JAGPIS010000071.1 GCA_018054835.1 Breznakibacter sp.
GTGGCCGACTCGTTGGTTGAAACAGGTACCACTATGATGGCCGAGGCCAAATCGGAAATCAAGGAGGGTGCACAGCAACGTAAAGCATTGGATAAGGAGTATGCCGCCAACCGTAAGCCTTTGAACAAGCTTCTGGGGTCAAAAGACAAGGCTGTTGCCACCCAAGCCAAGGCCGATTTGAAGGCGTTGGATACCCAATACAAAGCCGATGTGAAAGCTGCTGATACCCAGGCAAAAGCTTCTGCAAAAAAAATGACTACCGGTGATGCCAATGTCACCAAAGGAAAAGCGGCTCTCAAAAGCAATGAAGCAGCTTTGAAAACGGCTACCGCGGCCTTGGATGCCGCCCAAGCCAAATACGATGCTGCCACGGGTGTTGAACCTCCAGCTAAAGAAAAAAAGAAGAAAAAATAAACCAAATTTAGCAAAAGGAAGGGGCTGTTCTGTGGTAAGGATAGCCCCTTCTGCTTATATGGATCCAATGTGCCGGTTGTTTAATTTTTGGTTATATGAGAATTAATTGTTAATTTTGTCTGCGAGGTTTGTTCCTCGATTGGTGGGGGTCTTCATTTTGTGGAGATGCCCATTGTTTTTATAGATGTATTTATGGATTTAAGAGTTTTAGAGACACTTCGGAAGTTGATTCTTCGAAGTGCTTTTTTTTAGTGCTAATTTAAATTTAGATGTTATGAATAGTGTAATTATGAGTCGTCTGGATTATCAGCGCATTCAGGATTGTATCAACAAAGCGCGTAAAACACCAAGCGCAGGCATGGGTGATGTGCAAAAGTTGGCCGGGGAGTTGAAGATCGCCAAGGTGGTTGAACCCCAGGAGGTGCCAGCCGATGTGGTGACCATGAATTCCGAAGTGAAAATTTCTTTTTTGAATAATAACAATACGGTCAAATTCAAAATTGTTTACCCTGATGAGGCCTGCATGCGCGAAAACCGCATCTCCATATTTTCACCCATCGCCACGGCTTTGTTGGGCTACCGAACTGGCATGGAGGTGGAGTGGATGGTTCCTGCCGGTTTGACCAAGATCCGCATCGATGAAATCCTCTACCAACCCGAAGCGGCTGGTAATTACACCTTGTAATAGGACGAAAAAATCATATATAGAACTTTCGTTCGATCAAAAATTGATCCGTGGAATCCGTTGAGCATAACTGCTTTGGTTTCCACGGATTGTTTTTTGCTGTAGCCTGGTTCTTTCACCCATTGTGTTTCAGGTCGGAGAGCACCATCTTGATCTCCGAGTAGCTGTACGACTCGCCCAAGGCTTGTTTGGCCTCACTCATCGACTGGGTTTCGTTTTCCATAAACCACATTTTGATGGTGTTGACCTTTTCGGGGTGCACCAGTTTCTCCACTTCGATCTCGCCCTTGGCAATGGCTTGGGCTAGGTGCGACTCAATGGTGGAGACGGCCAAGTTGCTCTTTTGGGCTATCTCGGCTACCGACAGTCCCATCTTGAACAAACCCATGGTCACGGTGGCGGTCGATATTTTCTCCTTCTTCTCCTTGGTCGCTTCTGGGGTGAAGTCAAGTGCCTCGGATGCAAGGCCTTTCTCTTTGCAATAGTCTTGAACCAAGTGCAGCAGCTCCTTGCCCCACAAGTCGACTTTTTTCTTCCCTAACCCTTTGATTTTAGAGAGCTCGCGGAGTGCGTGTGGAAGTGAATCGGCCAGGTCAACCATGGTTTTGGTCTGGATAATCATATACGCGGCTTGGTTCAGTTCGTCGGCCTTGGCATCGCGCCATGCCCGCAGCTTGTTGTAAAGCTCCGGATGTTTTGAGGTTGAAAATTCCCCTTTTTCTTTCTGTTTTTTCTGGGTTTTGCCCTTCTCGATGTTGCTGATGGAGCGCGCATGGAGGTAGGCTACTATGGTGAAGGAGTCTTTACAGGCTGTCAGGCAGTTGGTGTGCGTGGTGTAAGCAGCTTCTATCCGTTGCATCTGTTCGTCGATGGTCTTGCGCAGCACGGCATTATCGGTTTCCGCTTCGGCATCCTGGAGTAGCGGTTTCATTAAGGCGGTCAGGTTTTCGAGGAAATAACGGCTCCCCTTGGTGATGCGCTCGTTGAGCAGCTGATTATCCGCCACGGCATGCCCTTGGGCAAACAACTGCCGCAGTTGGATGTCAAACTTTTGGGATACATCGATCAGCATGGGCTTGAATTTGCTCAATATTTCCCGGAGGATAGTGGGCAGGGTGCCGAACACCACGCTCTGATGTTGCGACAGCTCTTTGTCGAGGTAGAGCAGGCGGCGCCACAGCGGGTTGAAGTTGAACATCTCGCTGGTGAGTTCCCACTCATATTCGATTTGGTATTGCTTGAGGCGCTCGGCATTTGGCTGGTGGGCTTCCGACTCGTGGATGAAGCTGTTGACCTCCTGGCTCGAGATGATGCTGCGTGGCTCAATGGGCGAGGAGAGCACCAAGCCCTCCAACGTTTTGCAACGGCTCAGCGCCACATAAACCTGGCCATGGGCAAAGGCTGCATTGGCATCGATGATGGCCTTTTCGAAGGTCAGTCCCTGGCTTTTGTGGATGGTGATGGCCCAGGCGGTCTTAAGCGGAATTTGCGCGAATTTACCTATGATGGTCTCTTCAATCTCGTTGGTGGTGTCGTTGAGGGAGTATTTGTAGTTCTGCCACTCCACTTGTCCCACGGCAATGGGCGTTTCATCGCCCTCGCATTGCACATACACGGTGCCGTCGCTGATGCGCTGGATGCGGCCAATCTTGCCATTGTAATAGAGCTTTTCGCGCGAAGTATCGTTCTTGACAAACATCACCTGGGCTCCGGGTTTCAAAATCAGTTCCTGGTCGTTGGGGTAGGAAAATTCAGGAAACTCCCCTTCGATGGTGGCCTTGAACCGCACTGGGGTGAGTGGGATGGCCTGCAGTTTCTGCTCGTTGATGTATTGCGCCTGTCGGTTGTGCGAGCAGAGGGTGATGTAGCCCTCGGCCTGGGTGAAATTGGGGATGTGGCGGCTATTGAGAATCTGGATAGTTTGCTGGGATATGCGGTTTTCACGTATCTCATTCAATACATTGATAAAGCGGTCGTCGCTCTGTCGGTAGATGTGTTTCAACTCGATGGTGTCGGCCGGGTGGTGCTCCAGAACTTTGCTTTGGAAGAAGAAGGGGCCGACGTAATAGGGTTTGAGCAACTCCCAGTCACTCTCCTTCACCACAGGCGCCAGCTGTTGCAGGTCGCCAATCATCAGCACCTGCACCCCGCCAAAGGGCTGAGTTTTGTTGCGGAACTTCCGCAGCACCCCGTCGATGGCATCCAGCAGGTCGGCCCGCACCATACTAATCTCATCAATCACCAATAGGTCGAGGCTGCGGATGATGTTGAGCTTCTCTTTGCCGAAGCGGAACATTGTTTCGCCTTTTTTCTGTGACTCGGGTAGGTATTGGTTGGGAACCTGCGGGCCAAAGGGCAGTTGGAAAAACGAGTGGATGGTAACACCACCCGCGTTGATGGCTGCCACACCGGTGGGCGCTACCACCACGGTGCGTTTGGCTATTTTTTCGCGCAGATTTCTCAGGAACGTGGTTTTGCCGGTGCCAGCCTTCCCGGTGAGGAATAGGTTTTTGCCGGTGTTCATCAAAAAGTTGTGCGCCAGATCCAATTGTGGATTATGTTGATAGGTGTTGTTCATGCCCGATAATAATTGTGCCCTAAAGATACGAATTATTGAACAGTTTCTGCCCAAACCTGTTATCACTATAGGCTTATAACGATTTCTTAAAATTTGAAGATATGAACGATTTGGTGCTCGATACGGTCAAGAAACGCTACTATATGTTGGTTGACAACTATATGGCGTATGTGCAGTATAAGGAGGATGGGCAGGTGCTGATTTTGACCCACACCTATGTGCCCGATGATTTAAGGGGTAGAGGCGTAGGTAAGGTTTTGATGAAGGCGCTTTTGACCCAAATCCGCAGCGATGGGAAGAAGATTGTGCCCAAATGCCCCTTTATTGAGGCTTATATCAAACGTAACCCACAGTACAGCGATCTGGTTGCCGGGTGAAAACCGAATGGCGGATTGAAACGAGTTTTTTGTTAGTTTTGTCGCAAGAAGCCTAGCAGCTTCCGGGATTGGGATGAATTGCAAAACGAAATAGATGGGAAACATGGCTTATAGAGTAGTTGACTGTCTGCATAAACGACAACACTAATGAGTATTGAGGAGTACAAAACATTGATTTCTAATCTACCTGTAAGACAGCAATGTTTTACGACAAAACGAACGACCTGGATCAGCGCGGAAAATGAAATTGATTGGTTGAAAAATTTAAACGACAAGTTATTTGGTGATCAAGCAACTTTATCAATTAGCCGGCAGGATATTTTCGAAACAAAAGAACCAAGAGAAAAAATTATCAAAACAATCTATTGGGGGTATAATGCTGGAATGCGTGGAAATCATTTTGTAAATATTCTTAAATATATCATTGATGTTGAAAAAGTATTATTGAAATTAAAGCAAAATGCAAATCCAACAACTATAGAATATTTCGAATTGACGGAGTTCTTCAACGAGATTACAGGGCTTGGGCTTTCAACTTATAGCAAACTTCTTTACTTTTTTCAAATAGAATTCAATAGCAATCCCTGCCTTATTCTCGACCAAAGGCTAATTGATGTTTTTGCTGGTGAAACTTATTATGAATTTCAACAGCTAAGTAATATTCGCTATAGCAATGCGGAGAAAAAGTATCTTGACTATTTAAAGCTAACACGACAACTTGCTAGTCAAATTGAAACCAAAGGAGAGAATATTGAGCAATTCCTATTTGTCTTTGGGAACAATTTGAAAATTTGATGAGTTAGTTGATGCCGAACCGCAAACACATCGTATACTCCATAGCCTGGCGCATTCTCAATAAAGGCTACGCAGCATATGACCATTCGTTAGCTGGCATTGAAAAACAAAAGTCACAAAATATACTAAATTTGCATGAAACAAATCTTAAAGAGTGATTTATGAATAGCATGGCAAATACTCCAGGTGACTTTTTCACAAAAATAATTGATCTTCTTCATAATGCCAGAAAAATAGCTGTTCATGCTGTGAATCACACAATGGTTGTTAGCTATTTTGAGATAGGCAGAATAATTGTTTCAGAAGAACAAAACGGCAAAGAAAGAGCGGAATATGGGAGAAGGATTTTGAAAGAGCTGTCACTAAAACTAACTAATGAGTTTGGGAAGGGGTTTTCGCAGAGGAATTTAGAGCAAATGAGACAGTTTTATCTCACTTATTCAAAAACGCAGACAGTGTCTGCGGAATTTCGATTAAGTTGGTCCCATTATCTAATGCTTATGCGGATTGACAATGAAAGCGAGCGGCAATTTTATGAAATTGAATCGTTTGAAAATAATTGGAGTTTAAGGGAATTGCAACGCCAATTTGATTCCGCCTTATTTGAACGA
Source organism: Breznakibacter sp. (assembly GCA_018054835.1). Taxonomy (GTDB): domain Bacteria; phylum Bacteroidota; class Bacteroidia; order Bacteroidales; family Marinilabiliaceae; genus JAGPIS01. The sequence goes on from JAGPIS010000071.1 coordinate 5,461, forward strand.
TTAGCTTTAAGCAGAGATAAAGAAGGCGTGAAACGTCTTGCAGAAAAGGGGCAACTCATAAGATCAGCAAAAGATACCTTAAAAGACCCTTATGTTTTAGAATTCCTTGGATTACCAGAAGCTACAAGATATTCAGAAACTGAATTGGAAGAAAAGCTCATAGATAAACTGGAGAACTTTCTTCTTGAACTAGGGAAAGGATACACCTTCGTAGGGAGACAGGAGCGATTTACATTTGACAAGTAAGTATGAAACTGTTCTGCCCAGCAAGAAAGAACTAAAACAATTAATAGAAAGCAAGCTTATAGATTGAATTAACGCCCTCTAATACGCCTTCTTTTGCATGGCCTGCTATGCTGCACAGCATTCGGCCATTCATCGATTTTGATCCCTTTTTTTGATTCTTATTTCATTGAGGTTGAGACTAAAACAGTCGTTGTGTCGTCAGTTCTACAAACAAGTCGATATCCCAAGCATCTGGATGGTTTGTTGAATGAGCCCTGATTAGTGTGGTTTGTTCTTGATTTGGCAGCAAACCATTATGGTTCTCTCGGTTGAAGGGCTAAGCATAATAGGTTCATCGCCCCCCATCAGTTCAAAAATGATAAAATCGCCCTTTTCAAGGGTTAATGATTGACCGTCCACGTTGGCACTGCCCTGCCAAATGTAAATTGCTACGTAATCCCATCCTTCCGGATTTATCGAATAACTCCCCTCTTTTCCCAAACAGAGCTGTTTCAGTTCTCCAGTAAGCCCTTGCGCCAGCATCAGGTTGAAGTCGGTGACGCACCCTTTGGCCGAGGTCTCCCAATCGCCCATGAAATAATCGGTGTCGAAAGGTTTCATCTTCTTCTGGTGGTGGCCATGATGGATAATCTCCAGTTCCCCCTCCAGCACCATCAAATGCCGATCGAAACCTTCCAGGCAGGTGAAAACCGATTCCTCCTGCTCAACTCTGGCACTGCTGATGCGCAATAGGAAATCCTTCCGTTGGTAGTTGCTACCATGGGGATGGATGAACAACTCTGTGGTGGTGCCACCCGACCATTGGCTGGGGGTTTGTTGTGATGAAGGAATGAGTTGGTATTTCATAGTCGATCATATTTATAGCCCAATTTTAATAAGATTTCTCATCTCATTCTCTATCATTCTAATAATGCCAGATAAACCCTGTCACCAACCGATCATGACAGTATTCTTGTTTCAATTCCTAATAATATACCCTCGCCTCAAAATTCTTTTTTGCCTTGGCATTTTTATTCGTAACAAATATTCACAAATATAATTTGTATTTTCGATATTGGTTTGCTCTTTTCACCCGAAGCAAACCAAAGATCATTTTTTGATTCAATCGTCGGTAAACACATAAACACACATATTATGAAGCGAATTTTTATTTTGATTGCGGTTTTGAACCTATTGCAGATTGGTTTTGGTTTTGCCCAAAATTACAACCGGGTTAAAAAGCCCGAGATGCATCGAGAAGATGGTCGCAAAGAGATGAGGTTGCCCAAATTGGAAGGGGTTGAGATTCTGAAATGTGATTTCCACATTCACACCATGTTCTCCGATGGTGACGTTTGGCCAACGGTGCGGGTGCAGGAAGCGTGGCGCGAAGGATTGGATGCCATTGCCATCACTGACCACATAGAGTACTTGCCCCACAAGAAGTATTTAAACGCCGATTTCAATGCATCGTATGAAATTGCGAAGCCCGAGGCCGAACGGCTCAACATCATGCTGGTGCGGGGTGCCGAAATTACTCGGGGCATGCCTCCCGGTCACCTGAATGCTTTGTTTTTGAGTGATGTGAATCCTCTTGAAAAACCCGATTTTATGGATGCCATGGCCGAGGCCAACAAACAGGGGGCATTTGTGATTTGGAACCATCCTGGCTGGAGTGCCCAGCAACCCGACACCACCCTTTGGTGGCCAGTGCATAGTGAGTTGCATAGTAAAGGTTGGCTCCATGGCATTGAAGTTTTTGGTTGGGACGACTATTGCCCCTTGGCCACCCAGTGGTGCAGGGAAAAGAACCTGGCCTTCGTTGGTGCCACCGATGTGCACGACCCGGTAGCCTACCGGTTTGACCTTGAGCGTCACGCCCGCCCCATGACCTTGGTGTTTGCTGCCGATCGGAGCATGGAAGGTTTGAAAAAAGCGATGTTCGACCGCCGCACCGTGGCCTTGTTTGGCGATGAGATGGCCGGTCCTGAAGCGCTGTTGCGCCAGCTGTTTGAGGCCTCGATAGTGGTGAAGCCCTCTTTTCGGACAGAGAAGGATAAGGTTTATTTTGAAATCAGCAACCCCACCGATTTGACTTTCCGCCTTGAGAACAAAGAGCCCCAACATGGTGCGCCGCAAAAGATCGAACTACTGCCAGGGCATACCGTCATTGTTTCGTGCGACGGCGGCAATGGAACGATGGAGTTGCCTTACGAAGTGATCAACCTGCATGTTGGGATGAAAGAGAACCTATCAGTCAAAATTGGCGTGCCAGTAAAATGAATATTCCAGGGCTGCGATAATTTTGCAGCCCTGGAATTTCTATTGATGATGCTTTTTGTATTTTGAAAATGACATCCTGGTTAAGCGAGAGCAAAAGAGTGAGAATCCCCCAAGTTCTATGAAGGTTAAAGATTGAGGTTGAATCTGCCAACAGATGCCTCATTCACTATTTTGTTTGCACTTCGTTATCAGCATGTTGTTATTTTTTATAATTTTGGCCAAATTCCCATTGGCAGCAGGCAAATAATGAGCAAAAACGATAAGAAAAAAGAGGTTAGGATACCAGGTGAGATTA
>JAGPIS010000072.1 GCA_018054835.1 Breznakibacter sp.
ATCCCCGCTTGGTCAACGTCTGCAATATTTTGGCAGAATACGCAACCGGAGCGTCAATCTCCTTACCAATCTCTTCAACACCGTGTCTTCTATCGACTCGGTTTTGCAACTGGATATAAACCAATGCCCTGATGGCGTATTCTGTTCCTTTCGACAACATGCTCATTCTATTTTATCAATTCTTTCTCCAAAGCTAAGGCTTTTACAAACAATATGTTGTTCTCAAGGTGGATATGACGGTGAAGGTCTTTTTCAAACTCTTCCATCGTCTGGTAGGTAACCCGGTAGGTATTGCAACCATCTGGTGGACAGACGTAACCATTGGTCAACTCCGATATTTTGGCAAACCGGTCCCCTTCTGTTTGGTGTTCCTCATCCAACTCCCCCAAAAGAGACTCCAGCCGGTTGATGCCATCCAACTCTTCCCCTTGGCTTTTGGCCTTCACCATTTGCCTGATGTAAGGGAATAGGATTTGCTCCTCCTTTTGTAGGTGGTCGCTCAAATTCTTGGCCGCACCGTAAAATAGAGATTTGATCTCAGCCAATTCCGAGTGGTTCGCCCCATGGGCATTTTCCAACTTTTCCAACTTCTGCTTCAGAAATGGAATATTCTCCACCACATAGGTATGGTGCCGTTTCTCTATATAATCGCACAACCCATCCAGCGACATGGTATTGATGTACTTCGATTCAGGATCATTGGTGCCAACCACCATTTCCAAATCAGCCAACAACTGGTTCTTGTCCACCTGCCATTTAGCACAGGCATCTTCAATGCTGATACCACCTCCGCAACAAAAATCAATCTTGTTCTTTTCGAAAACCTGAGCAGCCCTGAAATTCTCCCTGACAACATCACCCACTCGTGTCAATCCATCTATTTTCATAACCTCTTATTTTTTAATGATGCCACAAAGATAGAAAATTTTATAAAAGGACATAAGGATCCTTTTATTATTCTTTTTTAGATTTGTTATAAATTGCTATTAAATCTTAATTTTATTTTGCATTATCAATGGTCATGTTTAATTTTAGTGGCTGGAAATAATCAAATGATAGACACATGAACATCTTTAAAATAGTAACGCCTCCCGACAAATGGCTATTCCCGGTAATTGTTGGGTCGGCGCTCATGGTTGGCTTGGTTCTATTTTTGGTTTACATATCCAATGCACCCTCGTACCTCTCCGACCAGCCAAAAACATGTGTCAACTGTCACATCATGGCTCCCCAATATGCCACTTGGATGCACAGCTCCCATCGGGAAAGGGCAACCTGCAACGATTGCCACGTCCCTCAGGACAATCTGTTCAATACGTATTATTTCAAAGGGAAGGATGGCTTGAGGCACGCCACCATATTCACCCTCCGCGCCGAACCTCAGGTCATTCAAATAAAAGATGCCGGCAAAAAAGTTGTTCAACAAAATTGCATCCGGTGCCACATCGACTTGGTGACCGATGTCAAAATGAATACCATCCACCCCGAATTCCATTCACAACGCTCCGACAAAAAATGTTGGGATTGCCACCGCGAAATACCGCATGGCCGGGTCAACAGCTTGTCAAGCACGCCCAACGCAAAAGTGCCCTTGCCCGAAAGCCCGGTGCCCGATTGGTTGAAAAAAGTACTGAAAGAAACCAAATAACCTGCTATATAATGAAATCATTTAGCGAACAAATCAAAGAAAAACCATGGAAGGGTTGGATCCTTTTCATTGGAACGATAATCATGGTCTTTCTGTTGGGCCTATTGGCTTCCAGTGTTGTGGAAAGACGTAATGAGGCCATTTACGCCTATGCCCCTAAAAACGACTTTTCTCAATTTGAACCCAGAAACGAAAAATGGGGAGCCAATTTTCCCCGCGAGTTTGAATCCTATTACAAAACCTCCGATACCAGCTTCAGAAGCAAATACAATGGCTCCGCAATGATTGATGCCCTCGAACTGGATCCCCGCATGGTGGTACTATGGGCTGGCTACCCCTTTTCCAAAGAATACAACCAGGGAAGGGGGCATTACTATGCCATTGAGGATATCCGTAATATCCTTAGAACAGGTGCGCCCAACGATAGTGTGAACAGCCCTATGCCCAACACCTGCTGGACCTGCAAAAGTCCCGACGTCCCCCGCTTAATGAACGAAGTGGGTGTTGAGGGCTTTTATAAAGGATCGTGGGAGTCCCTGGGTGCCGAAATTGTCAATCCAATTGGATGTGCCGATTGCCACGATGTCAACACCATGAAATTGCGCATATCACGTCCGGCTCTGGTGGAAGCCTTTGATCGGCTTGGCAAGGACATTTCCAAAACATCTCATCAGGAGATGCGTACTTTGGTTTGTGCTCAATGCCATGTGGAATATTACTTCGACAAGCAAAAAGTCGAAGGTGTCCAATATCTCACATTCCCTTGGGACAACAGCATGACAGTTGAAGCCATGGAAGAATATTACGACAACATCCAATTCTACGACTGGAAACACCAACTCAGTAAAGCACCCATGCTCAAAGCCCAGCATCCCGATTACGAGCTATATCTCACTGGCGTGCATGCCGACCGTGGCGTTTCTTGTGCCGACTGCCACATGCCATATAAAAGTGAGGGCGGTGTCAAATTCACCGACCACCATATTCAAAGCCCTCTAAACAATATTGCCAACTCTTGTCAGGTATGCCATCGCGAGGAAACATCCAAGCTTGTCGCCGATGTTTACACGCGTCAGGATAAAATCAAAGAAAATGTCATCGTGCTTGAAAATTTATTGGTTAAAGCCCATATAGAAGCCAAAACGGCATGGGATAAAGGCGCTACCGAGCAACAAATGCATGCCATCTTGCAAGATATACGCCATGCTCAATGGCGTTGGGATTATTCAGTTGCCAGCCATGGCGGATCGTTCCATGCACCACTTGAAACTGGAAGGATTGTGTCCTCCGGAATCAATATTGCCCAAGAAGCCCGGATCAAACTAACACGGCTGCTTGCCCAATTGGGCTACAACCAGGAGGTGGAAATACCCGACATTTCAACAAAAGCCTTGGCTCAAAAATACATCGGACTGGACATGGCTCAGCTGAATGCCGAAAAAAAATCATTCTTGGAAACAACCGTTCCACAATGGCTCGAACAGGCCAAACAAAGGGAGTCTAACTACTAGAAAACAATACTTTGCAAAACATCGAAAATAAGAAAAGCTTATGGGTGCTTCCCTGGAAGTACCCCGAAAGCTTCCTGATAGCCTTTGCCCTATTCCTGGCATCCTTGGGCATTGAAAACTTCACTGGTTCTAAAGTACCACCAATAACTTGGCCTCTCAACATCATCTTCTTGGTGTTGTTGGCACTTGTTTCCCTGCTGTTATTCCGCTTGTCAATCAGGAAACCTGCTTTCAAGTGGTTCTACAGCGTTCACGCTTCAATTGCCGCGGTAATCTTCTTCGTGGTGCCATCACTATTCATGGCTTTGATCCCCCAAAATAAGACCACCTCACCGTCATTCCTTTATGATGTCTCTTCGAGTTGGACCTATGCCATTGGAGTCCTGTTCTTCCTCATTGTATTGGGTACGGTAACCGTTAAAAGGTTGTCCAGCCTCTCACGTGTCAATGTGGGGTTCATCATAAACCATTTAGGTCTCTGGCTTTGCGTCGCCACGGCTCATTTGGGAGCGGGGGATATTCAAAAACTAAATATGTTCCTCGAGGAAGGCAAAACAGTTTGGTATGGTTTCAACCAAAAGGATCAAGTCCACGAACTTGATTTCGCCATAAAACTAAGAGATTTTTCCATAGAAGAATACCCTGCCAAAATCGCTATCGTGGATAATTCTACTGGCAGTATCATCAAGTCGAACCACAAATCCTTTATGTTCGATCCAAGCGAAGGCATGAACTTCAATTATGGGGTCAATCAATTCAAAATCCACAAATTATTGACCTCCTCCGCTCCCGTTCAAAACCGATTCGAACCAATTTTGGCCATGGGAGCAACCCAATCCTTGCAAATCATCAAATCCAGCCGGGAGTTAATCGACACCTTTTGGATCTCAAGCCCTAGCATCTTGTACCGGCAGGAAATTTTCCCCGTTGACAGCAACACGGCAATGGTAATGCTAAAACCGGAACCCAGGCGATTCTTGTCCGAAATCTCTGTTTACGAGAAAACTGGCGCAAATTACGACACAATCATTGAAGTGAATAAACCCATCGAAATATCAAACTGGAAAATTTACCAGACAAGTTACGATGAATCCATGGGGAAATGGTCAACAAAAAGCACCTTCGAACTGATTAAAGATCCTTGGCTCCCTTTTGTTTACATCGGATTCTTCATGTTGATTATAGGTTCCCTATTCATGATCTGGAACGGCAAGAAAAGTGTTGGTAAAGAAAATGATCAGGAGCCCATGGATGCCTTGGAAAACAATTAAGCAGGAAAAATACTATGTGGCACAATTTTGAAATATTTGCAATAATCTCTCTCGTCTTTTGGTTGGTGGCGATAATATCCTCATGGTCGAACCGCACATCTTGGTTAACCGATTGGGCAGCAATCCTGGGTATTGCCTCCCTGGCTCTCTTCCTCGCCTTGCTTTGGACGCAACTGCAGCGCCCGCCATTACGTACATTGGGCGAAACTCGGCTGTGGTACGCCTTCTTCTTGGCCACATCGGGCTTTGTAATTTTCAAGCGCTGGAAGTTAAAACTCATGCTATTTTATACATTATCCATGGCCATCCTGTTCTTGCTCTTGAATTATCTCAATCCCGATATCCACAGCAAAACATTGATGCCTGCCTTGCAAAGCGTTTGGTTTGTTCCACACGTCATCGTTTACATGGTTGCTTATGCCCTGCTGGGACTCTCTGCACTTCTCAGCCTAACCGGGTTGGTGGCCTTGCGTAAAGGGAACCTCAAATCCGGTTTGCTAATCAACATCGATAATGTGGTCTATGTTGGTTTTGGCTTCCTCTCTCTGGGGCTTGTTTTCGGTGCTTTGTGGGCCAAGGAAGCCTGGGGCCATTATTGGACATGGGATCCAAAAGAAACGTGGGCTTTTATTACCTGGGCCATATATTTGATATATATCCATTTCCGCATAAAAAGTAAGTTATCCAACCAAAAAGTGCTTTCTATCCTGTTGATGGCATTTATCGTATTGCTGATCTGTTGGTTTGGGGTAAACTATCTTCCATCCGCTCAAAACAGTGTCCACGTTTACTCAAATTAACCAATGAACCCAATGATCTACTCCAATAAAAATATCCGCAGGCAGGATCGGTTACTCGAAGAGCTGCCAGCCCGCATCCTTCTCGAAACTGGGGAATTCGGTATTCTGTCAATCTATTCTGAAGAAGAAGGCGTTTATGGCCTTCCCGTCAATTATGTTTGGGATGGTAATGATGCCATCTATTTGCACTGTGCCCCCGAAGGTCGCAAGTTGAACATCATCAAAAAGTCAAACCAGGTTTCTTTTTGCATCGTGGGCAAAACCAATGTACTGGCCAATAAATTCACCACTGAATACGAGAGTATCATTCTGAATGGAAAGGCTGAATTGAACCTTCCTGAGAAGGAACGAATGGACGCATTAACCCTGTTTATCAACAAATATTCACCCCAATTCAAGGAAATAGGGAAAAACTATGCAGAAAAATCGTTCCACCGCACCGAAATAATCAAACTGGTCATCTCAAACTGGTCAGGCAAGTGCAAAAAAGTGACAAAGGATTCCTGAAAATTTAGTATTACCTCTTGTGATATGAAATTAATTGTGTACATTTCATCCTGGTCAATCAACGTGGATACACCAAACACCAACCTATATGCAAAAAATCAACACATTAAGGTCTTTAGGGGCGTTCCCTCCGGTCGGGCTTTCCGTTCCAATCTTTTGCTCGTCCCTCCCAAAAGGATTTCCCCTCCAATCCCTAACGCTCCCTCACCCTCTGCCAATACGTCAAATTCGTTGAATTCGCGTCATTCGTGGTTCCTGAACAACCCAAAACCCAAAACTTCTCAACTCTTCAACTTTTCAACCCAGAACTCCCCAACCCAAAACCCAAAAACCCAGCAACAAACAAATAATCTGTGCGAATCCGCCTAAATCCGAGCAAATCTGTGTTCCCTTCTTCGCGAAAATTCGCGTCATTCGCGGACAAACCCAAAACCCTGAACTCCCCAACTTTTCAACTCCAAAACATTTCAGCGCACCAAATCTCATCTTCGGACATGAATACATGCAATTTGTCCGGAGGACAACATGTGATTAACCGCAGGCGTAAGCCTGTGGTAATGCAATACTACCAGTCACCTGCCCGTAGGGCAGCACTATATCCAACAACAAAAAATCAACAATCCAGTTAAGAAGTGTAGTCTAAAAACGTTACGATTTCTCTTGGCTCCGCCAAGTAATCACTTGCGCTTTCAGAAAGAAAATTTGCGGTTCAATTCGCGAAAATTCGCGTCATTCGCGGACAAAATTGACTCCATCGATCTTCGATTCGTGGTTCCTGAACAACCCAAAACTTCTCAACTCTTCAACTTTTCAACCCAGAACACCCCAACCCAAAACCCAAAAACCCAGCAACAAACAAATAATCTGTGCGAATCCGCCTAAATCCGAGCAAATCTGTGTTCCCTTCTTCGCGAAAATTGGCGTCATTCGCGGACAAACCCAGAACCCAGAACCCAGAACTTTTAAACTCTTCAACCCTTCAACCCTTCAACTATTTAACCCAATCCCCAAAGTGGCCCTTCTAGCCAGCCCACCAAATCGCATCATAGTACATTAATACTGCTGATTTGTCCGGAGGACAACATGTGATTAACCGCAGGCGTAAGCCTGTGGTAATGCAATACTACCAGTCACCTGCCCGTAGGGCAGTACCATTTCAATCAACAAAGAATCTCAATCTTATTGGAAGAAGTGAAGCTTATGAACCTTTCATTTTCTCATTGCGCTTCCTGCTGAGGAAATTGCGGATGGGGATATCGTAAGCAACCATCACCAACCAGGCAAAAAACACCATCGCCACTGTCCCTGCCCCAATGATCCAAGGAAGCATTTCCGGCGAAGGATGCTTAGTGATGAAGTAATTACCAAACCACCAAATGCCCACATAGTGTGTCATATAAAGCGGATAAGAAATATTGCCCATGAAAACACAAATCTTCTGAACCGCACCAGACGACACCGATCCTGCGCCCATGGCTACAATCAACGGAAAATAAACCAGTACAATAAGCACCTCGGTCAACCACCCCTTGGCAAATTCAGGCACCATAAAGGCGGCCGCCAGCATCATCGTCAAAACCACATAGCCTAATTTATTGTTGATGATCCAGCCCGAACGGTAAATGAGCAGTCCAGCCAAAAAAGAATAAGCCATGCGGATGCCTCCATGGAAAAAGGTATCGCCATTCCAGCCACCCAACAAATGACCAGAACTGTGCCCCACCCAAACAATGCCAGCCGCCGATGCCAGCAACATCACCCCTAATACTTTGCGAGGGAGACGCACAAGGACAAAGGCATACAAAATATTGGCAATATACTCCCAAAACAACGACCACCCTGGCGCATTCAAACTGAAAAGGTTGAACGCCCTTGCTTCCATGATGGGAAGCGGGATCATCAACAAAGAGCCCACAAAAATTAAGGCAAGCGAGGTAGTTGAGATTGTTGCGGCATGGTCGCCAAAAGGATCCACCAACAAGCCTATCAGACCGAGCACTGCACCGGCAACCACCAGGGGGTGCAAACGAATCAGGCGTGAAGTAAAATATGCCCGAATCCCCATCTCCGATATGCGACTATCATAAGCATAAGCAATCACAAAGCCCGAGAGACAAAAGAAAAAATCGACCGCCAAAAAACCATAGCCGATAAAATTCTCCTCCACGGGATAAATCCACTCCATAAAATGGAATACAACCACGGCCAAGGCTGCAACACCCCGTAACCCATCCAAAACATGAAAATGTGACTTGCTTTTCAAATTAGCCCCACCTGAAGATAGACTCATAACCATTAAAATATACGGCTTCCAAACCGGATTATTACATTTTTTTACTAACATCCCAAAACTAATAAAAAAACCTTACCTACTCGAATCAAGCAAAACTAAATGATAAACAAATTGCCCCCAACCACTATACAAACAATAAAAAATTCGTATTTCACCCAAACCGGACGAGCAACGCCAGTCCATTCAATTCGCTACATTCGCCACGCTCGGCTCTGCCGCTT
>JAGPIS010000073.1 GCA_018054835.1 Breznakibacter sp.
AGCTCCTGAAAAATATCCCGGTCGTTGCGCCGCCGATTGTAGTTTTTTGTCAAAGAGACGATTGAATCCATATTTGCAAGCTATAAGTAAAAATCAAAATACGACAGGCCAATTATCGGTTCGAAAAAGATAATTCTTCATAAACTATTGTGTTTGGCAGAAGCTGGATCCTCAACCAGCAACCTTGTATTAACAGCGTTCAAGATAGCAAAAAAAACTATCCAAAGTGCCAGCTCATCAAACAATGAAAGCCGAACAACAGAGTCCGGCTTTCAATATTGAGAGAATATAAACATTTAAACTTCCCAGGTCTCGCCACTTTGGAGCAACTCGTCAACTGAGTGAATCCGTGCCGACTTTTTAACTTCAAGAACCTGATCGCGCACATTATCGTCGTAAGTGGAATCCTTCACCGCCCGGATAACGCCTAAGGCAACCGGCATGGGAGGGCGCATAAACACCAACATCATATGGATACCTGGGTTAGGATTGTAGGCATTGTGCACGAGAATATCCTCGGGTTTCACACCGTTTTCTCCAATGGTAACAATCTTAAGCCGGAGATTTTCAACATCCAAAACCAAGCCCTTGTTGCGTTCTTTGCCAAAGATCATGGGTTCGCCATGCTTCAAAACGATGGTTGCTTCGCTACGAACTGTTTTATCAGCAAAAGCATCGTGAGTACCTTCATTGAAGATGACACAGTTTTGCAAAACTTCAACAACAGAAGTGCCGTCGTGTTTGGCGGCAGCCACCATGCAATCCTTTGTCAATGACACTTCCATATCGATGGATCGGGCAAAGAAAGTACCACGCGCACCCAAAACAAGCTCACCGGGGATAAAAGGATGTTCAACAGTACCAAATGGAGATGTCTTGGTCACCATTCCCAATTTGGAAGTAGGTGAATACTGACCTTTGGTCAATCCATAAATCTCATTGTTGAACAAAAGGATGTTGATGTCGATGTTACGGCGAACAGCATGGATGAAATGGTTTCCGCCAATGGCCAAGGAATCGCCGTCACCGGTGATTTGCCAAACCGACAGTTTGGGGTTGGCCACTTTGACGCCGGTGGCAATGGCAGCAGCTCGTCCGTGAATACCATGAAAACCATAAGTGTTCATGTAATAAGGAAAGCGCGAAGAGCAACCGATACCGGAGATAAAGGCATAACGCTCCTTGGTGTAATTCAATGCTTCCGAAACCTCGGGCAGGGCTTTTTGTACGGCCGCTAGTATGGCATGATCACCACAACCGGGACACCATCTAACTTCCTGATCGCTCTTGAAATCCTGAGCAACATATTTAGTGCATAATTCTGACATAGTTATTTACCCTCCAAAACCTGGTTAAACTTATCGGTTAATTCAACAACAGTAAAAGGCAATCCCTGCACCTTGTTGTACTGCAAATATTCAAATTGTTGGAAACTCATGCGGAGATAATTGGCAAACTGCCCTGAGTTCAGCTCACATACAATGATATTCTTGAACCGTTTCAAAATGTCGGCACTGTTCTTTGGCAGCGGGTTGATGTAGTTGAAATGCGCCAAGCTGACACTTTTACCTTGTTGACGGAGTGCGTTGACTGCGGCAAACAAATGACCATAGGTGCCACCCCATCCAATCACCAGCAGATCGCCCTGCTCATCGCCAAACACTTTTTGCTCGGGGATAAACTCCTCCACACGCTTAACTTTTGCAGCCCTGATGTCCACCATCTTTTGGTGGTTGATGGGATCGTGAGAAACACTTCCCTTCAGGAAATCCTTTTCCAGTCCCCCCACACGGTGCTCCAGACCTTTAGTGCCCGGGATAGCCCATGTGCGAGCGAGGCGCTCGGCATCACGTTTATAGGGCAGATAATCGGTAGTTCCTTCAGGAACAATAGGTGGAGTGATAGAAGGATAATCGGCCATGGAGGGGATTTTCCAAGGCTGCGAACCATTGGCAATAAAACCATCGGTAAGCAGCATCACAGGCGTCATGTGCTCCAGTGCGATTTTGGAGGCACGGAAGGCATAATCGAAACAATCGGCCGGCGTACTGGCTGCAATCACCACCATGGGACACTCGCCATTACGTCCCCAAAGAGCTTGGTTAAGGTCGGACTGCTCGGTTTTTGTGGGCAGACCGGTTGAGGGGCCTCCCCGTTGAACGTTAACAACCACCAAAGGCAATTCGGTCATCACAGCCAATCCCAAAGCTTCAGACTTAAGCGACAAGCCCGGCCCTGAAGTGGTGGTAACAGCCATATCACCTGCAAATGCAGCCCCAATGGCAGTACAAATACCGGCAATCTCATCCTCGGCCTGGAGTGTTTTCACACCCAAATCTTTACGTTTGGCAAGCTCCTGAAGGATATCGGTAGCAGGGGTAATGGGGTAAGAACCGCAGAAAAGTTCCAAACCGGCCTTTTCGGCAGCGGCTATCAAGCCCCATGCAGTTGCTGTATTTCCGTTGATGTTCCGGTATGTTCCCTTGGGCAGGTTTGCTGAAGAAATCCGGTAAGTATTGGGGATGGCATGGGTATTGGCACCGTAATTATATCCGGCACGCAACACCAGCTTGTTGGCATCTACAACTTTTAAATTTTTCTTGAATTTGGTTTCGTAATAATGCTCGGTGAAGGTCAATGGCCTATCGAACATAAAATAACAAATACCAAGGGCAAACATATTTTTACAGCGTAAAACGCTCTTGTTGTCCAATCCGCTATCTTTAAGCGCCTCCTTGGTCATGGAGGTGACAGGGGCAAAAACCAGATGGTAATCTTCCAGTTTCAATTCGGTGACCGCATCAGTGGTTTTATAGCCGGCGCGTTCAAAACCCTTCTCGTTGAAAGCATCGGCGTCGCAAATGATGGTTCCGCCCTTGCGCACCCATTTCACATTGGCCTTTAGCGCAGCCGGGTTCATGGCCACCAACACATCGGCAAAGTCGCCTGGGGTGGAAACGGCATAGCTCCCGATATGAACCTGGAAACCGGAAACACCGGCAACAGTGCCTTGAGGCGCCCGAATCTCGGAAGGAAAATCGGGGAAAGTAGATACGCCATTACCCAATAGGGCAGAAGTATCAGAAAACAAGGTACCCGAAAGTTGCATCCCATCTCCGGAATCACCGGAAAACCGAATTACCACCTCGTCCCTTTCAATTACGCTTGAATTATTTTCCATATCAAAAAAATTATCTTTCGTCGTTCAGAGAAATTCACGTAAACTACAGTTAATCAATGACTTAAAAACAAAATCATCGGTGTTTCAATTATATATAGACGAAACAAAGGTATATTTCAAATTCTTAGGTTTTTTTGACAATTGTCAGTTTTTTCAGTACTGGAAACCTGTTTTATAACAGCTTTAAAGCACACCAAAGGGTCAACAACTTACAAATTAACATCATCCAAAAAAGAAAACTGAAAAACAACCTCTGAGATTCGGTAAAAATAGCCAAAAAACAACAGCAAAATCGCCACTAGCGAGTATTGACTATTATCAATTTTTACTCGAAATTGCAATCGTATAAAACCGATGCAACAGCAAAACCATCCAAAGAAAATCGAACAAACCGCTCCCTCCGGATTCCGGAAATGGAATCTTCATTCAAACTAAAACGGATCTTCTCAAATTCTAATCATAGAGGAAAAAGGCCATACCCATTGACTCAATTTCCAAAGCAATAGGAAAAGCAGAAATATTTAAAATCAACTGGTTATTAAGAATATAAAACACAAAAATCATGAAAACTATAATCACCATAGTAGCCATATTCATTTGCTGTATAGGCTGTAATCCTAACAAAGGTTACGATTCGCCAGAGGTATTGAAACAGGTTGTATTGGACTACTTCCATGCCATAGAAAATAACGACTACCGCAAAATGGAGGAACTGACCACGATGGACTTCATCCTTTACGAAGATGGGAAGATTTGGAATAACGATAGCCTGATCGACTACATCAAAAAATTTCCCAATTCCAAAATCTCTTTCACACTCAAGGATTTCAAAATAAACATCGACCAGTCCTCGGGTAGTATGAATTACTTGAATCATGCTGATTTTTCAGTTAACGACACGACCCAAATAGTCTTGAACTGGATAGAAAGTGCCTGTTTAATAAAACAAAAAGATGGCTGGAAAATGAGTTTCATGCATTCAACTCCACAAAAGTAGTACAGGAATCCCATAGATTTAGTAGCAAGAAAAATTATCAACGAAAGCAACCATATAACTCGTTGGCCATCTAGGTTGTTATAAACTTAACAACCAACTATTATGAAAAAAAACAATCTTTTACTTGAAATAGCCACATTGCTGGTTTGCTTGGTTACAATTTCGTGCCACGAGAAGGATGAAAATTACTGCAAAGTTACCAATCCCCTTGAAGAGTTGGTTTGGTTGAAAACCCATATCCAAGAGCTTTCGCAAAGCGAGGATGAATTGTCAAAATATAGCTATTACATGACGGCCACCTACAAAAAGGAGACTGTATTTTATTACGGTAACTGCCACCCAGCAATCAACATGGCCATAATTGTGATGAACTGCGAAGGCGAAGCATTAGGAAACTTCAGCGACCTTCAGCAACAATTAAGCAACAGCAAACTTATATGGATCCATGAAGAATCGCCATGCAATTTCAAAGATTAGAATAAGAGGAATTCAATGTTATTCCATATTTCCTGCTGATTTTTAACTACGCGAAGAACCAATTAAGGATGGATCATTTTTATTCAGGAGGGAATTCTTGAGCTTATGCTCTAAAGCGCTACCATTTTATTTAGTAATTTTGCCGATACAAAAAACTAAGATTATGGCTTTAATAAGATCAGTAAGAGGATTTACCCCCAAGATAGGAAAGAATGTGTTTCTGGCCGAGAACGCCACCATCATTGGCGATGTCACCATGGGGGACGATTGCAGCATATGGTACAATGCTGTATTGCGGGGCGATGTGAACACCATCACCATTGGCAACAAGGTGAACATCCAAGATGGTGCCGTGCTGCACACACTCTACCAAAAATCGACCATCGAGATTGGCGACAATGTCTCCATCGGCCACAACGTCACCATTCATGGTGCCAAGTTGGAAAACGATATACTGGTAGGCATGGGTGCCACCATCCTCGACCAAGCCGTGATTGGCTCAAACTCCATTATAGCCGCCAACTCATTGGTTCTCACCGGCACCAAGGTAGAACCCAACAGTGTTTATGCAGGAGTTCCGGCCAAGAAGGTCAAAGATATTGAACCGCAGCAGACCAAGGAGATGATCGAAAAGATCGCCAACAACTACCTCATGTATGCCTCGTGGTATAAGGATGAAGAGGAGAGCAAATAAACGAAACAGAGCCGGAGCCCATACACTTCGGCTCTTTTCACAACACAATGTGTTCCACAGTCAAGTTGCCACTAAAGAAGACGCCTGCCGTCTGACTGAATTTTGCCACGCTCTCGGTGGTATAAAAATGAACAGTTCCATTGGTTGAGCATTTCTGCGCCATTTCAGGATGACGCTGAAGGTAATCCTTCAAGCTATTGCCCACCACATAA
The DNA here is from genome assembly GCA_018054835.1 of Breznakibacter sp. Classification (GTDB taxonomy): domain Bacteria; phylum Bacteroidota; class Bacteroidia; order Bacteroidales; family Marinilabiliaceae; genus JAGPIS01. The sequence continues at coordinate 5,562 of JAGPIS010000073.1, forward strand.
CCTTGTTCCAGAAGCTGGATATGGTTGGGCAAACAAGCTTTAATTTTTGGTAACAGCAACGGATAGTGGGTACACCCCAGGATAATGGTGTCGATGTGGTTGCACTGAGCCAGCAGCTGATCCACATGCTGCTTCACAAAATAGTCGGCACCCGGTTTATCGAACTCACCGTTCTCCACCAACGGCACCCACATGGGGCAAGCTTCCTGAAATACTTCAATTTGCGGATAAAGCTTATGGATCTCCAACGGATAACTATCGGACTGCACGGTGCCAACGGTGCCAAACACACCTACCTTATTGGTGCGGCTCATCGCCCCCACCATCTCCACACTGGGACGGATAACGCCCAACACCCGTCGGGCAGGATCAATACTAGCCAGGTCGTTTTGCTGGATGGAACGCAGTGCTTTGGCTGATGCGGTATTGCACGCCAAAATCACCAAATGGGCGCCCATGGCAAAGAGCCGCCGCACGCATTGGAGGGTATAGTCGTAAACCACCTCAAACGAACGGGAACCATAGGGTGTGCGGGCATTATCGCCCAAATAGATATAATCGTAGGCGGGCAATACTTCGCGCATCTTTTCCAGAACAGTCAATCCCCCATAGCCGGAATCAAAAACAGCAATGGGGCCGGGAGTAGAATAGTCCATACCAAATCATTTTATCAGGTATCAAAAATAAAAAAAGGGATGGCTCTAACCATCCCTTCCCAACATATTTTATATCGAATTATTTAATACCCATTTTGGCTTTAACCAAAGGAGCGGCATCAATACTTTTTTCGGAGTGGTAAAGAACCACTTGAGAGCTGATATCAAAGATGTAGATTAGGCCATTTTCGGCACCTACTTCATCGATGGCTTTTTGAACCTTTTCGATGATTGGTTGAAGCAACTGCTGCTCCTTTTGGCCAATACTTTGCTGAGCCATGCCTTGGTAGTTTTTGATACGTTGATCGGCATCCTGGATCTCTTTTTCTTTGGTGGCACGGATCAAATCGGGCAGACTATCGCGTTGCGACATATACTCAGTGTATTTCTTTTCCAAATCGGAACCCATTACCTTCAACTGGTCTTCAAGCTTTTTAGCCTCATCCTGAAGCGTTTTTTCAGCAGCGATCTTCTCAGGTATTTCAGAAATCAATTTCTGAACATCGATATGGCCAAATTTCAACTCCTGACCATTTGCAGCCACTCCAACAAACATAGCAGCCGACAAAACAAGCAACTTAATTAATTTCATACTAATGGTTTAATTTTTTCTTGATTATTCGTTTTACTTAACACCCAATTTTGCTTTCACCAGTGGTGCCACATCCTCACTCTTGTCGGAGTGATAAAGGGTGAATCCCACTGAGGATTCGAAGATATAAATAAATCCTTGTTCTGCACCCACTTCATCAATGGCTTTTTGAACTTTTTGCATAATTGGCAGGTATAGTTCCTGTTCTTTGGCTTTCAACTGTTGCTGCGAAAAGGTATAGAAATTCTGAACCTTTTGACTGGCTGCCATAATCTCTTGTTCCTTGGCTGAACGGGCTTCAGGAGCAAGTGTCTCGGCAGTTTTGATATAAGCATCCTGCATTTTTTTCAAATCTTCCTGCATGATGGTCAACTTGCTTTCCAATGTTTTATACTCACCCTCCATGGTTTTTTGTACGGTGGCCACATCGGGAAGTCCAGCCATAAGGGCTTGGCTGTCAACATGGCCAAATTTGATGGCCTGCTGCGAAAACGCACCTACACCAAGAAAAAATAAAAAGGCACCTACTAGAAATTTCTTTTTCATGTTCAATATAGATTTCATAGATAATTACTTTTTGTAGCCCAGCCGGGTTAAAACCTCATCGCTGATGTCGTAACGCGTATCGCTATACATCAACCCAAAGCCTGAGGATTTGTCAAAAACAGCCCCATAACCCTTCTCTGCTGCAATAGCCGATATGGCATTGAATACCTGATCCTGAATAGGTTTAACCAGCGACTCACGACGTTTGAACAAATCGCCCTCCTGTCCAAAATACTGTTGTTGAAGCTTCTTGGCTGCTTGTTCTTTCTCAACGATCTCATTCTCCTTTTTCACCTTCATGTCGGCCGCCAGGAAAACGCTCTCATTTTTATAGGTCTCATACAAGGACGCAACCTCGTCGAACTTCGCCTTTATTTCACCCTCATACTTTTTGGCCAGCAGGTTCAGCTGCTCATTGGCCGTTTCGTAAGCCGGGATATTTTTCAGGATATATTCGCTATCAACAAAAGCTATTTTTTGCGACTGAGCCGAAACAACCATTCCGACGAAGAGCATCAGCAATAAAATCTGTTTCATAACTTCTAATTTTCAGTTAACAATATTTAAACTGCAAAAAGTGAACCAAAATTAAAACCATTAAAATGACTGGCCAATGACGAAGTGGAATTGACTTCCGCCAGCCTGCGAGCTGCCGTTCACATCGTCGAAACCATAACCCCAGTCGATACCCAACAAACCGAATATTGGAAGGAAGATTCGCAAGCCCACACCGGCTGAACGTTTCAATTCGAATGGACTGAAGTCGCGGAAATCGCTCCAGCAGTTACCCGCTTCGAGGAAGGCCAAGGCATAAACGGTGGCCGATGGCTGCAACGAGATGGGGTAGCGCATCTCCATG
>JAGPIS010000074.1 GCA_018054835.1 Breznakibacter sp.
ATAAAGGCCTGAGCCAATCCATCGGGAGAGGGTTGCTCTGCATAGCTGAGTTGCAATCCCAAGTCACTTCCGTCCTCAAGCAAGCGCTTGTAAAGGGGTAAGTCCTGTGGCGTGCTGATAATCAGTATCTCGCGTATGCCAGACAACATCAGTACCGATAGGGGATAGTAGATCATTGGTTTGTCGTAAACCGGGATGATTTGTTTGGAGATGCTTTTGGTTGCCGGGTAGAGCCGGGTGCCGGATCCGCCTGCCAGAATGATGCCTTTCATGGTTATTGCTGTTTAAGTAGTTGGTCGAAATATTCGATGGTCTTCGTCAAGCCTTCCTGTAACTGAACTTTGGGCTCCCAGTTGTCCAGCATTTGTTTTGCCAGGGTGATGTCGGGCTGGCGCTGGGTGGGGTCGTCCTGGGGTAGGGGCAGATAAACAATCTTGGATTGGCTGTTGGTCAGCTCAATGATCTGTTGAGCCAGCTCCAGCATGGTGAACTCGTTGGGATTCCCGATGTTGACGGGTCCCTGGAAATCGTCGCCGGTATTCATCATCCGCACCATGCCTTCCAAAAGGTCGTCCACATATTGAAAGCTGCGGGTTTGGGTGCCGTCGCCAAAAATGGTGATATTCTGGTTTTTCAAGGCTTGTACTATGAAGTTGGAAACCACCCGGCCATCTTGCGGGTTCATGCGTGGCCCATAGGTGTTGAATATGCGGATGATCTTGATATTGACATCGTTTTGGTTGTGGTAATTCACAAAGAGGCTTTCGGCGCACCGCTTCCCCTCGTCGTAGCACGACCGGATGCCGATGGGGTTTACATTGCCCCAGTAGTCTTCGGTTTGCGGATGGATGGATGGGTCGCCATACACCTCGCTGGTGGAGGCTTGCAGAATTTTGGCTTTGATGCGCTTGGCCAGCCCCAGCATGTTGATGGCGCCCATCACCGATGTCTTGATGGTCTTGATGGCATTATACTGGTAGTGCACCGGCGAGGCGGGACAGGCCAGGTTGTAGATTTCATCCACCTCCACAAAGAAGGGGTGGGTCACATCGTGGCGGATCAGTTCAAAATATGGGTTGTCCAACAAGTGGATGATGTTTTTTTTCGATCCAGTGAAGTAGTTGTCCAGGCAAACCACTTCGTTACCCTCCTTCAGGAGGCGGTCACACAAATGTGACCCGATGAACCCGGCGCCCCCGGTTATTAGTATGCGTTTCATTTTCAGGTGCTTTTTAAATAAATAAAGATACCCATTATGCGGGTATCTTCAAAATCTTAATCAAGGACAATCATTTTATATGATCCAAACGTCCGATGCTATAGTAGGTGAAACCATTTTCTTTCATCTCCAGAGGGTCGTATATGTTGCGTCCGTCGAAAATGGTTTTTTCAACCATCAGCTTCTCCAATACCTTAAAATTAGGCATTCTGAACTCAGTCCATTCGGTCACCAGTATCAGGGCGTCGGCTTCAATCAACACATCGTAAGGATCTTGTCCGTATTCAATTTTGTCACCCAAGCAGTGTTTGGCCTCTTTCATGGCCACGGGATCGTAAGCTTTCACCTTGGCGCCCTCCTTGAGCAGGGCATCAATAATTACCAGCGATGGCGCTTCGCGCATGTCGTCGGTGTTGGGCTTGAACGAGAGACCCCAAATGGCAAATGTTTTGCCATTTAATTGGTTATTGAAGTGTTTCTTGATTTTATGGAACAGGGTCATCTTCTGGTCGGCATTGATCTCCTCAACGGCTTTCAGCAACCGCAGTGAGTACCCGTTGTCGTCGGCAGTGCGGATGATGGCCTTCACATCTTTGGGGAAGCACGAACCACCATAACCGATGCCGGCATAGATGAATTTGTTGCCGATGCGGGTGTCGGATCCGATTCCGCGGCGCACGTTGGTAATGTCGGCGCCCACCAGTTCGCACAGGTTGGCCATGTCGTTCATAAAGCTGATTTTGGTGGCCAGCATGGCATTGGCGGCATATTTGGTCATTTCAGCCGATGGGATGTCCATGAAAATGATGGGGTGGCCATTCAAGGTAAATGCCTTATATAATTTGCTGATGGTCTTCTCTGCATTGGCCGATTCGGTGCCGATCACAATCCTGTCGGGCTTTAGGAAATCCTCAACGGCATTGCCCTCTTTCAAAAACTCTGGGTTGGAGGCCACATCAAAATCAATGGTGACGCCACGTTTTTCGAGTTCATCCAGAATGGCCGCCTTCACTTTTTTGGCCGTTCCAATTGGTACGGTGCTTTTGGTCACCACCACCATGTAGTGGTTCATGTGGCGACCTATTTGACGCGCTACTTCCAATACATGGCGCAGGTCAGCACTGCCGTCTTCCCCAGGGGGTGTTCCCACCGCAATGAAAACAGCTTCCGACTGGTCGATGCCCTCTTTGATGTTGGTGGTGAATTCCAAACGGCCTTTTTCCACGTTTGACAGAACCATTTGCTCCAATCCGGGTTCGTAAATCGGAATAATCCCCTTTTGGAGATTTTTGATTTTTTCCTCATTGATGTCCACGCAAGTCACCTGAACGCCAGTCTCTGCAAAGCAGGTTCCTGTGACAAGGCCTACGTAGCCGGTTCCAATCATTGTTATTTTCATGCCAATGCTTTTATTCTGTTTGCTATATTATTTGTCCACTAAAACTAATGCAAAAATAATCATTTGTTGTTATTGTTTTGTTTAATTCACCGATCTTTTTCAGATTGCTGATTATTCCCCCGCTTTTGTTAAAAGTGATGAGGCTTGGGTGGCAAAATCATAAAAAAGAATAATTGTTTTTGATTGGGTTGCTTTGGGGTGAATTATTTAATTGCAAATGTATTGTATGTGAATAAAAGTTAGTAATTTTGCGGGGATTTTTTAATCCATATAATGTCTAACGACTAAATTGAGAATTAGTAAAAACAATGAGTGAAATGAATGAAAATGTTCAGGACCTTCCAGTGAATGCTCCTGTAGTGAATTCTCCAGCTGCCGAATTTGATTGGGATAGCTATGAGAAAGGTGTTGTGTTTACCGATATCAGTAAATCAGACCTTGAAAAAATGTACGATGACACACTTTCTACCATCGTGGAAAAAGATGTGTTGAATGGTACTGTAATTGCGCTTAACAAGCGTGAAGTGGTGATCAATATCGGCTTCAAATCCGACGGTATTGTGAGCCGTAACGAGTTCCGTTACAATCCCGACCTTAAAGTAGGCGACATCGTTGAAATCTACGTTGAAAGTCAGGAAGACAAAAAAGGCCAGTTGGTTCTTTCTCACAAAAAAGCAAGAGCTATGCGTTCTTGGGATCGTGTGAACGAAGCACTTGACCGTGATGAAGTTATCAAAGGATACATCAAATGCCGCACCAAAGGTGGTATGATTGTTGATGTGTTCGGTATCGAGGCGTTCCTTCCAGGTTCACAAATCGATGTGAAACCTATCCGCGACTACGATATGTACGTGGGCAAAACCATGGAATTCAAAGTTGTTAAAATCAACCCAGAATTCCGTAACGTGGTTGTGTCGCACAAAGCACTTATCGAAGCCGAACTGGAACAACAGAAAAAAGACATCATCTCCAAACTTGAAAAAGGCCAAGTACTGGAAGGTACCGTTAAAAACATCACTTCTTATGGTGTGTTTATCGACCTTGGCGGCGTAGATGGTTTGATCCACATCACCGACCTTTCTTGGGGACGCGTTTCGCATCCTGAAGAGATCGTTCAATTGGATCAGAAACTCAATGTCGTTATTCTTGACTTTGATGATGAGAAAAAACGTATTGCTTTGGGCTTGAAACAGTTGACTTCTCACCCATGGGAAGCTCTTGATCAAAACCTGAAAGTGGGCGACAAAGTGACCGGAAAAGTAGTGGTAATGGCCGACTATGGTGCTTTCGTTGAGATCGCTCCTGGTGTTGAAGGTTTGATCCACGTTTCTGAAATGTCTTGGTCTCAGCACCTTCGTAGCGCTCAGGACTTCCTGAAAGTTGGCGATGAAGTACAGGCTCAGATTCTGACACTTGACCGTGACGAACGTAAAATGTCATTGGGTATCAAACAATTGCATCCAGATCCATGGGCTAACATCGAAGAGCGTTATGCTATCGGTAGCAAGCACTCGGCAACTGTTCGCAACTTCACCAACTTCGGCGTTTTCGTTGAAATTGAAGAAGGCATCGATGGTTTGATCCATATCTCTGACCTGTCATGGACCAAGAAAATCAAACACCCTGCTGAGTTTACCAATATTGGTGACAGCATCGATGTGACTGTTCTTGAAATTGACAAGGACAACCGTCGTTTGAGCTTAGGCCACAAACAACTGGAAGAAAACCCATGGGATGTGTTTGAAACCATCTTCTTGGTTGATTCAGTTCACGAAGGTACCATCACCGAAATTTTCGACAAAGGCGCTGTAATCGCTCTTCAGTATGGTGTGGAAGGTTTTGCAACCCCACGTCACCTTGTGAAGGAAGATGGCTCTCAGGCTAAAGTTGAAGAGAAATTGGAATTCAAAGTGATCGAATTCAACAAGGCTGCCAAACGGATCATCCTTTCTCACTCACGTATTTTCGAAGATGAGAAGAGGGGTGAAGATCAGTCGGCCAAGAAAACACAAGCCAAAGCTGCTAAAAAAAGTGTTAAAAAGGTAAAAGATAACATGGAAATCACTACCTTAGGTGATATAAGCGAATTGGCTGCGTTGAAAGATCAACTGGAAGCTAACGAAAGCGGTGATAACGAATAAATAAACTCAATTTGTATGGAATTCAAGATTGAAAAACTGTCTGGTTTTACCATGGTGCAAGTTTTAAAAGAGAAACTTGATACACACATTGCCCCATCTTTAAAATCGGAGCTTGTGCTATTATCTGGTAATGGCGAACGTAATATATTACTCGATTTGAGCAATTCTAATTATTGCGATTCCTCCGGATTAAGTGCCATTCTTGTAGCCAACAGATTGTGTAAAAATTCTGAAGGTGTTTTTGTCCTGTCGGGTTTATTGCCCGCTGTGGAACGACTGATAACAGTTTCTCAACTCGATTCGGTTTTGAACATTGCACCTAATGTAGAAGAAGGCGTTGCCCTGATGAACCGGTTATTATTAAATAGCTGATTTGATGCAGTTTTCATTAACTGTTTTGGGAAGTAACTCCGCTCTGCCTACATCAGAGAGACATCCATCCGCTCAGATACTCCGTGTATCTGAGCGGATTTTTTTAATCGATTGCGGTGAAGGAACCCAATTCCAGTTGCGCAAATACCATATCAACTTCACGCGCATCAACCATATTTTTATATCCCACTTGCATGGCGACCACCTCTTTGGGTTGATTGGGCTCATTTCCACCTTGGGATTGCTCAACCGAAAAGTTGACCTGCACATCTATGCCCACAAAGAGCTTGAAGAATTGCTGACACCCCATCTCAATTTCTTCTGTAGCGACATGGCCTTTAAAGTCCGTTTTCACCATTTGAATACCCAAGAAAAAGAGGTGATTCTGGTGGACAAACACATAACTGTTGAATCGTTCCCCCTCTCGCACCGAATCCCCAGCTGTGGATTCTTGTTTAAAGAGAAAGCTCAATTGCCTAATATTGTTAAAGAGGCAATACCAAAATATCAGTTGTCCATCCAGGATATTGTCAGGATAAAAAATGGCGAGCCTTTTTTGGATGCCAATGGGGAAATCGTTGATCGGGATGAGTTGGTTGTGGAACCACCTGCGCCACGGAGCTTTGCCTATTGCTCCGACACAAAGTTTTTCCGCCGCATCATCGACCACATCAAAGGGGTCTCCTTGCTTTACCATGAAGCAACTTTCACCCATGAATTGAAAGATCTGGCCAAAAAATCGCAACACACCACTGCGCTTCAAGCTGGCACCTTGGCCAAAGAATCCGAAGTGCAACAACTGTTGATTGGCCACTTCTCGAGCCGCTACCGCGATGTGTCGGTCTTTGAAGCCGAGGCTCAAACAGTTTTTCCAAACACCATCGCTGTTCACGATGGCTTTACTTATGAATTTTAATATTTGAGGATGGCTTTCGTTCCCGTGAGGTGGCGGATTTGATCCATTAATTGTATATTTGCAAGGTTTTTAAGGAGCAACTAACTATTTGAATAAAAATGCAGCAAAAAATTGTGATTCTTGATTTTGGTTCGCAATATACGCAGTTGATCGCACGGCGTATCCGTGAGATCAATGTTTATTGCGAAATCTATCCATTTAACAAGATCCCTGACCTCGATGAGAGTGTCAAAGGCGTTATCTTGAGTGGAAGTCCCTTCAGTGTGAGAGATGAAAATGCACCCATGCCCGACTTGAGTTCCATAAAAGGCCGGTTGCCCCTGTTGGGCGTCTGCTACGGTGCACAGTTTTTGTCGCATTTTTTTGGCGGTGAAGTTAAGCCTAGTGCTTCGCGCGAGTATGGCCGTGCCAATTTGAGTTTTGTTGACGACAACAACCGCTTGCTCAAAGGGGTTTCGCACCATTCGCAAGTATGGATGTCGCATGGCGATACCATTTTCTCAATTCCCGATAATTGTAAAATTATTGCCAGTACTGCCGATGTGAAGGTAGGTGGTTTTGCCGTTGAGGGCGAACCGACTTTTGGCATTCAGTTTCACCCCGAAGTGTATCACTCCACCGAAGGAACCCAGATTATCACCAATTTCGTGGTGGATATTTGCGGTTGTGAACAAAACTGGACACCCGATTCATATATCGAATCTTCCGTTGCACAACTGCAGGAACAGATTGGCAACGACAAGGTTGTTTTAGGCTTGTCGGGCGGTGTCGACAGCTCGGTGGCCGGCGTGTTACTGCACAAAGCCATTGGCACGAACCTCACCTGCATCTTTGTGGATAACGGTTTGTTGCGCAAGGATGAATATCAAAGCGTACTGGATTCATACCAGCATATGGGCTTGAATGTGATCGGTGTGGATGCCCGCAGCCAGTTTCTGAACGAGCTTGCTGGTGTTTCCGATCCCGAAACCAAACGTAAGATTATTGGCCGTGTGTTTATCGAAGTTTTCGATGCCGAGGCACACAAAATTCAGGATGTGAAATGGTTGGCTCAGGGTACCATCTATCCCGACGTAATCGAATCCATCTCGGTCAATGGCCCTTCGGTCACCATCAAATCGCATCACAATGTGGGCGGTTTACCAGAAAAGATGAAACTCAAAATTGTGGAACCACTCAAGCTTCTGTTTAAAGACGAAGTGCGACGTGTTGGAAGGGCTCTTGAGATATCTCAAAATATCCTGGGACGACATCCTTTCCCCGGGCCAGGCTTAGCCATCCGCATCTTGGGCGATATTACTGCCGATAAGGTTCGTTTGCTCCAGGAGGTTGACCATATCTTTATCCAAGGGCTTAAGGATGCCAATTTGTACGACCAGGTTTGGCAGGCTGGCGCCATCTTGCTGCCTGTGCAATCGGTTGGTGTGATGGGCGATGAGCGCACATACGAGAGTGTTGTGGCTTTGCGTGCTGTGAGCAGTACCGATGGCATGACTGCCGACTGGGTACACTTACCTTATGAGTTTTTAGCCAAAATATCCAACGATATTATCAATAAAGTTCGGGGAGTGAACCGCGTTGTTTACGACATATCATCCAAACCACCAGCCACCATCGAGTGGGAATAAATATTCAAGCCGGGTTTATCCCGGCTGTTTTTTTTTATCTTTGTTTACGCAAATTCTTAAAATATGAAGTTATTGAGAGTCGTTCTCGTATTTGTTGTTTTCAACTTGTTTCACGGTTTTGCACACGGGCAAGTGGCCGGTGCTAAGGAGTTGCATAAATTGCAGGTTGCTTGGCAAATAATCAATACTTTGTATGTCGATACGGTCAATTCGGACCAACTTTCCGAAGCAGCCATCCAAGCGATGCTCCAACAACTGGATCCTCACTCCTCCTACATATCGGCCAAAGAGTTGAGTGCCTTGAATGAGCCCCTGGAAGGTAGTTTCGATGGCATTGGCATAGAGTTCAGTATCATTCGCGACACTTTGGTGGTGGCCTCGGTGATTGGCGGGGGGCCCAGCGAAAAAGTGGGTTTGCAGGTCAACGACCGCAT